>JANMMN010000155.1:0-2567 GCA_031373405.1 Actinomycetes bacterium | reverse complement strand
CGACCCTGTCGTCGTCGGGCCGGACGGGCTGGCCGTGCTCGGCGCGCGCGCGGTGCTCCGCCGGCCGCAGGCACGCTCCGACCGAGACGCTCGACGCCTCGGTGGATGACCGGGTGAGGGCCGCGCACCGTGCTTCCCGGCGGCCGGTGCCCCATGCTCGGATGGCCCGATGACGGCGGAGCAGGGGCGCGAGGCCGACTCGGGAGCACCGGAGGACTCGATCCGCGCCGCACTGACCCCACCGCTGGTCCGGCTGTTGGTCGGCATCGGGTTCTCGAGCCTCGGCGGGGGCCTGGTCCTCGCCCTGTTCGTCGTCTACCTCAACCAGGTCCGCGGCATCCCGCTGCAGACGGCGGGCCTCGTCCTGACCTACCAGGCGCTGCTCGGTCTGGTCCTCGCGCCGCTCGTCGGCAGCCTCGTCGACCGGGTCGGCCCCAAGCCGGTCCTGCTCACGGCGCTGCTCGTCGAGGCGGTCGGGGTGCTGGCGTTCGGGTTCGTGACCACGGCTGCGCAGGCCTTCGCCGCCGGCACGGTCATGGCGCTGGGCAATGCCGGCCTGTGGGCGCCGCAGGCCGCACTGATCGCCCGCCTCTCGACCCCTGAGCATCGCCAGAGGGTGTTCGGCCTGCAGTTCATGCTGCTCAACCTCGGGCTGGGACTCGGCGGCCTCGTCGGCGCGCTCATCCTCGACGTCCGCGACCCCGGCACGTTCACGGCGATGTACGCGCTCGACGCGATGTCGTTCCTCGTCTACTTCGCGCTGGTCCTCTCCCTGCGCGGGGTGTCCGGCCCGGAGGTGCACGAGCCGAACGACGGTGACGGACCGGGCGGCTATCGCGAGGTCCTCGGCGACGTGCGGCTCCGGCGCTATCTCGTCGGCGCGCTGGTGCTCATGACGTGTGGCTACGGCTCGATGGACGCGGGCCTGCCTGCCTTCATGACGATCGTCGTCGGCCTGCCGGTGAACGCGATCGGCGTCGTGTTCTTCGTCAACACCGCGGTCATCGTGGTCGGGCAGGTCTGGGTCCTCAAGCGGATCGAAGGCCGATCGCGCACCCGAGCCTTGGCTGTGGTCGGGCTGCTCTGGGGAGTCTTCTGGGTCGTCGTCGCTCTCTCGGCCGGCTTCCCCCCGCTCGTCGCGGGGGTGCTCATCACGGTCGGGTTCGCGGTGTTCGCCGTGGGCGAGATGATGTTCTCACCGGTCGCACCGTCGTTGATCAACGCCTTCGCCCCACCGCACCTGCGCGGCCGGTACAACGCTGTCGGGGGTCTGGTCTGGAGCGTCTCCGGGGCGCTCGGACCGGCTCTCGCGGGCATCATCATCGGCGGCGGCTGGGGTGTCGCCTGGGCGCTCATGCTGGCGGCCGGAGCGGTCGTCTCGTCCCTGATCTTCCTCTCGCTGCGCCCGCTCATCTCGGCCGAGGAAGACGGAGCGCCGACTCCCGCACCCGATCCGGTCGCGGGGATGGGAGGATGAGGACATGAGCGGCGACAACACCGACACCCTGGCACCTCGGCTCCGCGCCGACATCGAGCGCAGCGGCTACTACCCCGAGCTCGTGTCCGACACGCTCGACACCGCGCTGGCCGCCGAACCTGTGCTGTCCTACGTGGTCCATCACGAGGCCACCTTCGATCATGACGAGCTGCGTCGGCACGTCACGGTCCTCGCGCTGACCCCGACCCGCCTGATCGTCGGTCACACCGACGAGCACGCGGCCGACGACACGTCGGAGACGCCGTACGCGACCGCCTCGACCGAAGCGGTGCGACTAGAGCGGATCGACTCCGTGGTCGTCACCCGGGTCGCCGGCGATGCCGCGGCGCATCGTCGCGGCGGTCCGGTGCGCGAGGTCGTTCTCACCATCGGGTGGGGCGCCGTCAGCCGCATCGACCTCGAGCCGGCTGCCTGCGGTGACCCCCAGTGCGAGGCCGACCACGGCTATACGGGCACGGCATCCAACGACGACCTCGCGCTGCGGGTGTCCGAGGCGGCCGATGGCGCCGAGGTGGTCGCCCAGACCCTCACGTTCGCCGGGGCGCTCTCCCAGGCCACCGCCCAGCGCACCCGCTAGTCCCGGTGCCGTCCCACGACGTGCCGACGCCTCGGGGGGTGTGACCCGTGGCCGGCCTCACCTACTTCACCGGCACGATGGACTCCGGCAAGAGCACCCTGGCCCTGCAGACCGATCACAACCACCGCACGCGTGGTCGACGGGGACTGATCTTCACCAGTCGCGACCGGGCCGGGGAGGGGGTGCTGTCGAGCCGCCTGGGTCTCTCGGTGCCCGCCCTCGAGGTGGCGGAGGGGACCGACCTCTGGGCGACCGTCGCCGGTGCGCTCCAGGCCGGGCGCCCGATCGACTATCTCGTCGTCGACGAGGCCCAGTTCCTCACCGAGGCGCAGGTCGACGACCTCGCCCGACTGGCCGACGACCTCGGCCTCGACGTGTTCTGCTTCGGCATCCTCACCGACTTCCGCACCCGGCTCTTCCCCGGTTCGCGGCGGCTCGTCGAGGTGGCCGACAAGGTCATCCACCTGAAGTCGCCGGTCGTCGATGCCGCGA
>JANMMN010000145.1:0-18918 GCA_031373405.1 Actinomycetes bacterium | reverse complement strand
CTCGACGACCTCGGACGGGTGGTCGATGTGCTTCCAGGACAGCTCGGAGACGTGGACGAGACCGTCGACGCCGCCGAGGTCCACGAACGCACCGAAGTTGACGATGGACGAGACGACGCCGGAGCGGATCTGGCCCTTCTGGAGCTGGGTGAGGAAGTTCTGGCGAACCTCGCTCTGGGTCTGCTCGAGCCACGCACGACGCGAGAGCACGACGTTGTTGCGGTTCTTGTCGAGCTCGATGATCTTGGCCTCGAGCTCCTTGCCGACGTACGGCTGGAGGTCGCGGACCCGACGCATCTCGACCAGCGACGCGGGCAGGAAGCCGCGGAGGCCGATGTCGATGATGAGGCCGCCCTTGACGACCTCGATGACGGTGCCGGTGACGACGCCGTCCTCTTCCTTGATCTTCTCGATCGTGCCCCAGGCGCGCTCGTACTGGGCGCGCTTCTTGGACAGGATCAGCCGACCTTCCTTGTCCTCCTTCTGGAGGACCAGGGCCTCGACGACGTCGCCGAGCTTGACGACCTCGTTGGGGTCGACGTCGTGCTTGATCGACAGCTCACGGGAGGGGATGACGCCCTCGGTCTTGTAACCGATGTCGAGCAGGACCTCGTCACGGTCGACCTTGACGATGGTGCCCTCGACGATGTCGCCGTCGTTGAAGTACTTGATGGTCTCGTCGACCGCGGCCGCGAAGGCCTCCGCGTCGCCGATGTCGTTGACCGCGATCTGGCTCACGGCCGGGGTGTCGATGGTGGAAGTCATGGAGTGAATTGCTCCGGTGGGTGGGAGTCGTGACGGATGCGACGGCGGGCCAGTGATCATGCGGCGCTTCCGTGCTGCGGGCCTCGAGGACTCACGGCGGTGGTCACGACGAACGACATGCGCTTGCCTGCTCTGTCTGAGGTGCGCGCAGGCCCGCGACGCACCCGCCAGGATACGGACGTGGCAGATCAAGGGTCAAACCGCGTCGGTCGCACACCCCTGGGTCCGGCGGCGAGCGTGCGGGCGTCCCGGTCGTGGTGGGACGCCGAGGCCGAGTCCTACGCCGAGGAGCACGCGGCCTTCCTCGGTGACGAGCGCGATGGCGGCGCCCTCGTCTGGGGGCCGGAGGGCTGGACGGAGTCTGAGCTGGGACTCCTGGGTCCGCTCACCGGACGCCGGGTGCTGGAGATCGGCGCCGGCGGCGCTCAGGGGTCCCGCTGGCTCGCGACCCAGGGCGCCGAAGCGGTGGCACTCGACCTGAGCCACGCGATGCTCCGCCACGCCCAGGGCCGCACCCCACGGGTGCCGCTCGTTCAGGCGCACGCCGGTCGGCTCCCCTTCGCTGACACCTCGTTCGACCTCGCCTGCTCGGCGTACGGCGCGATTCCCTTTGTCGCCGACGTCGATGCCGTGTTCGCCGAGGTCCACCGCGTCCTGCGACCGGGTGGGCGGTGGGTCTTCTCCGTGACGCACCCGATCCGGTGGGCCTTCCCCGACTCCCCCGACGCGGCGGGTCTCGTGGCCGATCGGCCCTACTTCGACCGCACGCCCTACGTGGAGCGTGACGAGAGCGGTGGGGCGTCCTACGTCGAGCATCACCGGACCCTCGGCGACCTGGTCCGCAGCCTCGTGGGTGCCGGGCTGCGGGTGGCGGACCTGGTCGAGCCCGAGTGGCCGGCCCACAACGACGCCGTGTGGGGCGGCTGGTCGCCGCAGCGAGGCGCGCTCCTGCCCGGGACGGCCATCTGGGTCGCTGTCCGCGACTGATCGCGGACCGGACCCCGCTACCTAGCGTCGTCCTCGGAGGGCCTGCGGGCCAGCACGATCCCGAGGGTGAGCAGGACGATGCCGCCGATCAGCGCCACGATCGGCAGGGTGCTGCTCACCAGCTTGAGCTTCGCGGAGTTGGTCTTCGCCTCGGCGACAGCATCGGCGCTGGCCTGCTCGGTGAATCCCAGCTTGGCCTTGATGATCGTGATCTTGTCCGTGCCGTCGGGACCGCGGAACGTCTGCAGCTGGTCCTCCGAGCCGTTGACGACCTGACCGGTCAGCGGCTCCACGAACAGCACGCGCTGGTTGGCGTAGAACCGCGGGGCGGCGAACGACGGGTCGTCGGAGCCGACGAGGGCGGCCAAGCCTTCTTGCTCGCCGATCTGCGTGGCGGGGATCGTGGCCTCGTACTTGTAGACGGTGAGCCCGTCGATCGCGGTCTCCTCGACGAAGGTGACCGGGAAGCCCTTCCCGAGGGAGGTGTCGAAGTAGTTGTAGGACTTGGTCTTGTCGACGAAGAACGGCAGCTTCAGGGGCATGGTCGCGTCGTTCGCGATCTGCTCCTCGGTGATCGGGTCACCGTCGAGGTTGGACCCGGAACCGGTCTGCAGCACGTTGGTGGTGCGGTCGAACGCGTAACGCTGCGTGCCCGCCGTGACGAGCTTGCCCTGGTCGTCGTTGACCCTGCTGAACGTCTCGTAGACGCCGACGTTGCCACCCGCCTGCTGCGACGCGGCCACGTCGGCCTTGGTGTAGCGGGTCGAGGTCAGTGCCACGTTGGTGCGCTCGGTGAGTGTCGCGATGTCGAGCAGCTTCTCCGCGACCCCGGAGTTCAGGCTCGGGTCCGCGGGATCGAGGTTGAGCGGCGCGACCGCGAGCTTGGGGACGGCGTAGTACTTGACCATGGGGGCGAGCACGAGAAACGCGGCTCCCAGCCCGATGAGGACGAGCCCGATCCACCGACGCATTCGACTTCCTCCCAAAGCATACGTATGTCGCCGGAACGGTAGCGGATAAGTGACCAGCGGGTAACCATTCGACACGGGCCCGTAACCTCCGTGTCGTGAGTGCCGGGTTCGGGGTCGTGGCGATCGAGGGCGGTGCTGACCAGTGAGCCTGGTGCACGACCCCGCAGGCAGCGCTGGGCCACTCCCGGACCCAGAGGCGACGAGTGCCACGTATTCGTCCCGCCCCGAGGTGTCGGGCGGGACGCACTTTGCCGCGCTCGACGGCTACCGGGCGGTCGCCGCCCTGCTCGTGCTGGTGACCCACGTCGCGTTCGCGACCGGCGTGGTCGTCATCCCCGGACTGGGCCACATCGCGTCCCGTTTCGACATCGGTGTCGCGCTCTTCTTCCTGCTGTCGGGATTCCTCCTCTATCGCCCCTGGGTCCGCTCGGCGCTCGATGGCGTCGCCCGACCTTCGCTGCACCGCTATGCGGTCCGACGGGCGGCACGCATCCTGCCTTTGTACTGGGTGGCAGTCGTGGCCACTCTGGCGGTGCTGCCCGAGGTCCGGCCAGTGTCGCTGTCCACCTGGCTGACCCACCTATCGGCGACGCAGATCTACCTAGGGTCCGGGGTGTCCGAAGGGCTGACCCAGACCTGGAGCCTATGCACCGAGATCGCGTTCTACCTCCTGCTACCGGTGATCGGGGCGGTAGCACTCGGGCGACGGGCTCGCTCGCTGGAAGGTGCCTGGCAGCGACAGCTTCGTGTGCTGACGCTAGTGGCTGCTCTCGGACTCTCGTTCAACGTGTTCCGGGCGACCACGGACGTGCTCCCGGACATCGCTGCCTATTGGCTCCCGGGCTACCTGGACTGGTTTGCCGTCGGGATGGGACTTGCGCTGATCGAGGTGCGGTCACGTCACCCGAACCCGCCCCGCATGGTCCGTTGGACCCTCGCGGTGGCAGCCGACCCGTTGACCTGCTTCGTGGTGGCGGGCTCGCTGTTCCTCGTGGCCGTGACCCCCCTGGGCGGTGCTTACGATTTTGCGGCAACCGGTCCCTGGGAGTCTGTCGCCAAGCACGTGCTCTACATCTCGAGCGCGGCCGCGTTCCTGCTCCCTGGCGTCATGGGTCGCTCCCCCGGAGTGGTGCGTCAGTTCTCGTCCTCGGTGCCGCGTCGCCTCGGACTGATCTCCTACGGCCTGTTCCTGTGGCACCTCATGCTGCTCCGACTCGTCATGCCCGCCCTGGGCATCTCCTACTTCAGCGGCCAGTTCGTGCCCGTCGTGAGCGTGCTCGCCGTGGCGAGCGTGGCCTTGGCCGCCGTGACCTACTCGTTGGTGGAGCGCCCGGGCCAGCGGTGGGCCCACCGCTTCTAGCGATGTGGTTGCGTCTCCGTGGCCATGGCGGCGGCCGTTCTGGCCAGCACCCCCACCACGAGCCCGGATCCGACGGAGACGACCACGGCGGCGATGGCCCGAGCCACCTCCGGCCAGGTGGTGCTTGCTGGCCACGGCGCAAGCATCGCCGCCGCAGTCGCGACCGCGATCCCACCCAGCGCCATCCCTTTCCGGCGCCGAGGCGTGGCACCGGCGCGAAGCGCGACCAGAGCGGCTACAGCCCCGAGCGGCCCCACGGTGATGAGCGCGAAGACGACGGTCATCCAGGAGACCGGGGCTGAGCGCCAGGCGCGAGGCGCCTCGATCGACCACGTCGAGGAGGACCAAGGACGGCGCGCACCCAGGACGACGAGCAGCAGTGCTCCGAAGAGCCCGACGACGAGGGCGCTCCGAAACAGCCGGTCGGGCGCGTACTCGAGGTGGACGTCCCCGGACACACCCGCCGGCACAAGCCACGCCTGACGCCACCCGTCGACGCGGATGGCGATCAGCTCGCGGCCGTCGGCCGTCGCGGTCCATCCGGGGTTGGCATTCTCCCCGAGCTCCAACGTTCGCGGTGCGGTCGACGCCGGCACCGACACCCAGCGGTCGGTCGCCGACCAGGAGGTCACTCGTGCCTGTTGCACAGCGGCAGATGTCCGCGTGTCCGAGCGCCACGTCAGCCCGGTGACCCAGAACTCCGATGACGGCTCGGCCACCACCCGCGCGGGACCCGGGACGAGGCGGGCGTCGCCGCAGGAGGTGGCCGCCGCCGGGGCACCGTCCAAGAGCGCACCGATCGTCGTCGTGAGCTGCGTGGGGATGCGGACGTCCCCGACGATCCGGACCGTCGGACCGAATCCGCACGGGATCGTCACCGCCGCATCTCGGCTGATTCCTCGACGAGCTCCATCGGCTTCGCCGAGGGTGATGTCGCTGATCCCCGGAGGCAGGACGACGCGTGCGCCTGTCGCCGTGTCGTAGGACAGCACGGGGCGCGTCGACGTGATCGTGAGCCGGATGGTCGATGTGCGCGTCGCCGGGAACCGTAGGTAGCCGAGCTCGTCACTGAACAGGGGAAACGACCGACCGTCGACGCTCACCGTGACGCCCAGCGGGCGGGAGGCGGCCAGCCCGAGAGTCTGCGTGATGCGCAGCCAGGACAAGGTCACAGGCCGAGGCAGCGTGATCGTGAGCGAGGGTGCGCGGTCGAGCGGGCTAGCCCACCACGAGGTGTCCGGGTCACGGTCGACAGCCGCCTGCGCACGTCCCACGGCATCGGGAACCCACGTGCTCGATGCGACAGCCAGCGCTGCAGGGGCCGGTGGCAGCAGCAACCGGTTGAGCTCCGGTCCGCTGCGCGGGGCGACCGCGAGGATCAGCGGCCCCTCGATACCCGAGGTGTCGAGCGACCGATCGAGAACGGAGTCCTCCTCGCCGACGCGGGTCAGCGAAGGGAAGCATGCGACGGGAACAACCTTCACACAGGCGCTACGACGGCCCGGCCGCGTCGACAGCGAGAGCTCGGGAGCGCCGGCCGGGTAGGCCGCGCGGCGCAGGGTCCGCTCGGCGAGAACTCCTGGCACCCCGACCTCTGTGAGCCCCCAGCTGAATCCCGGCGGCAGGTCAACGGACGTCACGGTCACACGCAGTGATCGACCTCTGCCCAAGTCGCCCGGCAGCGTCGTGGTCCCCGTCGGGAAGGTGAGGGTCACCGGACGGCTGGTCGCCCCGGTGGACACCTCGAGGGACACAGAGCCAACCCCGCCTGCCGGGGTCGTGGTGGACCGCAGCACCGTGTGGCCGAGCTCGATGTCGCGTCCGAGGGCGATCTCCCACCACTGTCCCGCTGGCGCCGCGACACGCGGGAACCACGCCGTGTCGAGGGAGCCGTCGACGGCGTTCCAAGGCCCCGCCGCCGGGTCGAGCCGGACGCTCGACGCCTGACCACGACTCGAGGACGCCGTGACCGACGCACCCGATGGCGACACCGCCTCTGCGCGGGGAGCAGACGGCAGCACGTCGTAGTCGTGGACTCGCCGGGGCAGACTCCATTCGTCGTCCGGCGACAGCGTCGAGGAGCGGTTGTCGTGAACCCGGCCGAAATCGATCTCCGTGCGACGCCCGGAGTCGCTCAGCACGGAACCGGCGACCCGAGTGCCTTCCGGCAGATCGGTGTCGCGGAACGTGACCCTGCCGGGATCAGCCGGTCCGAGCAGTCCCAGCACCCCTTCCGGTTCACCGACGAGCACGTCCACGTCCGAGGCATCACGCAGCACGGCCCGCCGATCCAGCGCAGGGCCGCGCACGTCAAAGACCTCCACGGCCGGATAGGCACCGTCGACGCCCCCGTCCGCCACCAGGTCGACTTCGGAGTAGCCGCGCAGGATGGGCCCGAAGGAGGCAGCCCGGGTGAACCCGCCCGACAACGCGAGCGACTGGTGGACCAACGACGGCCGTGGAGAGTCCACCGAGCCGTAGTCAAGGTCGTTTCGCAGCACCACGTGGCTGACGCCCATGCGGCTGAGGTACTCGGCCAGCGAGGGGTCGCCCCGCCCGTCGGAGAGAAGCGACTCGACGGCGTCGAGCGATCGGATGTTGCCGGCTGAGGACAGCGGGACGGCGTCGCGCACCGCCCACGGTGTGCTGGCGAACGGTTGCAGCGGTTCATCCCTGCTCTCCCCCCAGAGGTAGGTGCCGAACGAGGAACCGGGCAGCACGAGCGCGCGGCCCTTCACCTGCGCGGACGAGAGCCAGCCGGCTGTCTCGAGCCAGTACCCCGGCACGGCCACGAACGTGCGCCCGGTGGTGAGGTCGCCGCGCAAGAGCGGAGTCGCCGTCCCGAGGATCGCGAGGGACAGCCCGCCGATCGCGAGCCAGCCGAGCACCAGCCGGCCCGGGGGATGCCAAGCACCGGCCCCGCGCACCGTCCTCGCGGTCCCGCTCGCCCGGGCGAGGCGATCCAGAAAGACCGACATCGCCCAACCGACACCGAGCGCGAGCGGCAGTCGCATCCACACGTCGAACTTGTGGACATTGCGGAGGGGCGCCAGCACGCCGTCGAGGGCGGGGCGAAGCGCGGGAGCCAGGACTCCGTCCGCCCAGATCCCCGCAGCGGACACGTGTGGGGACACCATGGCCGCCAGCCCGAGGGCGACGGCGACCGCGAGGAACCGCCGGTGCCTCGTCCTCCCCGCGCACAGACCCAGCACGCCGATCGCCGCCAACGTCGCAGACGAGACGACCACAAAGCGCTCCGTGACCATCGTCCAGCCGGCTGGCCACTGTGCGCCGCCACGCCCACCGAGGTAGGCCACCCAGTCGGTGACCCCGCGCCAGGCGGCGGAGCCGTCGGTGATGGATGTGGTGACCGACGACGACTCGATCCAGTCGAGGAACGGCGGCGAGTACCTTCCGAGGAGCAGCAGCGGTCCGAGGAACCAGGCCGTGGCCAGCGCCGCGCAGCAGAGCCACAGAACGGCGAGCCGACGACGGATCGCCACCGGCGCCTCGGTGATGATCCAGAGCAAGCCGATGGCCCCGGCCGCGACCGTCGCGGCAGCGTTCACCCCGCCCATGAGGAGGACCGCGAGGCCCGAGAGGGCGGCCGCACGGCGGAGCGAGCCACCCGGTCGAAGCCCCACCAGGGGGATGAGGACCCACGGAGCAAGGACGTAGGGCAACGACTCGACGGAGATGGGGCCCAGTGTCGTCATCAGCCGGGGCGAGAGGGCGAACACGACCGCCGCGGTCCATCTGGCCGTCGGGCTGTCCAGCCCCATGAGGCGGGCGAGACGTACTACTCCCAGGAACGCGGTGCACAGCAGCAGCGCCCACCACAGGCGCTGCACCACCCACGCCGGTAGCTGCACGGCGTCCCCGAGCCAGAAGAACGGGCCGACGGGGAACAGGTAGCCGTACGCCTGGTTCTGGAGCTGGCCGAAGAACGCCTGGTCGTCCCAGAGGTGCAGGGACCGCGCCAGGAAGGCACCCGGGTTCTGGGTCAGGTCGAGCTTTGTGTCAGCGGCGGTGAGGCCCGGTGACTGCAGGAACGCGAGGGCGGTGAACAGCGTGCAGGTGGCGACCAGCCGGATCCGCCAGGCCAGCCGGGTCACAGGCCGCGCCGGCCGGCCACGACGAGGTTCCAGCACGCGACCTCACGAACGACGGGCACCCGTGCCAGGACACCTGCCCAGGCAGGCAGATAGCGCGGGACGAGCGCGACATCGGTGAGCCGGCCACTCACCCGCTGCGTGTCGGCCCAGCGGGCACCTGCGGCTGCTGTGGTGCGGAACAGCGACTCGCCGTAGACATTCTTGGGCGGGTGTCCGTGGCGCGCCTCATAGCGCAGTGCCGCGCGGCGCCCCCCCAGGTAGTGCCACGGCGCCGTCTCGTGCCCGCCCCACGGTCCGTACCAGAGCGTGTAGGACAGGAAGACGACGCCGCCGGGTCGCGTGACCCGGACCATCTCGTCGGCCATCGCCCACGGCTGGCGGACGTGCTCGGCCACGTTGCTGGAGTAGGTGACGTCGAAGGCGGCGCTGCCGAAGGGCAGCCGAGCCCCGTCACCGAGCACGGTGCGCGGGCCGGGGTCACGGCCGTGCAGGGAGAGCTCACCCGCGTCGGCATCGAGCGCGACGTACGTCGCCCCTCGGGCCTCGAACGCGGCCCCGAAGTAGCCCGGACCTCCGCCCACGTCGAGCACGCAGGCGCCGGCCAGCGGCAGGTACGACGCCACCTGGGCAGCCGAGTCGAGCGCGAGCGCCCCGTAGAAGTGGTCCGGGTCGCTCTGCTCCTGGCGAAAGGCGGCGAACAGGTCCACCGAGCGGCGCAGCGTGGCGCGGAAGGGGTCGGCCCGATCGGGTGTCACGGCGCGGACGGTACCGGACTGCCGTGCCGAAGGCCCGAGAGGCACGTCCGTCGACGCCCGATTGCTAGCCTCGGGCTCGTCGGCGCGTGCCGGCACCACTCGGAGGATCCCCGTGTCGTCGCCGTCGCTGCCGCCGCCCGCCGGTTCGGCGTTGCCACCGCTGCGGGTGCTGTTCTGCAACTGGCGCGACACGCGCAACCCCGAGGGTGGCGGCTCCGAGGTGTACGTCGAGAGCATCGCGACGGCGCTGGCGCTCGGCGGCCACGACGTCACGATCCTGTGCGCGGCCCACGGGAGGGCGCCCACGGACGAGCGCCGCGACGGTGTCCGGTTCCTGCGCCACGGGAGCAAGCTCGGCGTCTACCCGCAGGCGTTCCTGCGGCAGCTCCTGCGCCGGGTCGGGCCGTTCGACGTCGTCGTCGACGTGCAGAACGGGATCCCCTTCGCCTCGACCCTGACCGGCCGCACACCGGTGGTCGTGCTCGTCCACCACGTGCACCGGGAGCAGTGGCCCGTCGTCTACGGCCCGATCCGGTCGCGGGTGGGGTGGTGGCTCGAGTCGCGGCTCGCGCCGCGGATCTATCGAGGCTCCACCTATGTCGCCGTCTCGAACGCCACCAAGCGTGAGCTGACCGAGGTCGGTGTCCGCGGCGCCGACATCGAGGTCGTGCACAACGGGTGCGAGCGGCCCCTCGGCGACCCGGACCCGGACGCCGAGCCGCGGATCCTCGTGCTGGGCAGACTGGTCCCCCACAAGCGGGTCGAGCAGGTGCTGGCGGCCGCGAGCGAGCTACGTGGCGACCACCCCACGTTGCGGGTCAGCGTCGTCGGCGATGGCTGGTGGGCGCCCGAGCTGACCGCAGCCGCCGAGCGGCTCGGGGTCGCCGACATCGTGGACTTCCTGGGTTTCGCCGACGAGGCGACCAAGCATGCCGAGCTGGCTCGCGCCTGGGTCCTCGCTCTCCCCTCGCTCAAGGAGGGCTGGGGACTCGTGGTGATGGAGGCCGCGGGGTACGCCGTGCCCACGGTCGGGTATGCGAGCGCGGGCGGAGTCGCCGAGTCCGTGGTCGATGGAGTGACCGGCCTCCTGGTGCAGGACGAAGCCGGCTTCGTCGCGGCCCTGCGCCGGTTGCTCGAGGATGCCGAGCTGCGCCGCGATCTCGGCGTCGCGGCTGAGGCCCGCGCGTGGGAGTTCGGCTGGGACACCGCTGCTGCGAGCTTCGCCCGAGTCCTCGCCACCGCAGCCGGACGGCCAACGCGAGTCGCGAGCGGCGAGGCGGGGCCGGTCCACGTCGAGCACCGCACGCCGCATTCCGAGACTGATCCGGGAGCCACGATGGCCGCCGCCCCCTGAGGGGCAGCGGCCATCGAGAAGATTCAGACGCAGGTCAGTTGGTCCCGTAGACCACGATCGCGCCCTCTTTCTGGGCCGGGAAGCTCCCGCCGCCCTGCGAGCTGGTGAGGAGCACTCCCCCACCGATGCCGACCACAGCGCCCATGACGGCGGCGATGATGCCTGCGACGACTCCGGGCATGCTGGATCCTCCTACGACGTGGTGTGGGCGAACCCTACCAGCGAGTAGCGCCGCGCACCCTAATCCGGAGTGGTCCGTCGGCGACGGAGCAGGACGAACCCGGCTCCGACCAGGACGCCCCCGGCGACGAGGTCCCCGAGGAGCACGGCGAGCACTCCCGTGGGAGCGGGGATCCGCGCCGGTGGCGCGAGCGCATAGAGGTCGAGGTCGGGGCCGTCGACGACCAGCTCGGAGCCTGCGGGAAGGGACACCGGGCCGGCATCGGCCGCGACGACGGCCCAGCCGATGCCCAGCGCGGCGAGGACCGGGGCGAGGTCGGCGCCGGTGCTGACGACGGCGCCGATCCGGGCCGAGCGTGGGTCGTCACCGGGCACCACGACCAGCGCACCGTCACGGCGGACGACGAGGGAGTCCGATGCCACGACCGTCCGCGGCAGGGCCCGTGGCGCCGGATCGAGGACGGTGCGCCCGCGGTTCCAGTCGAAGCGGCGGAAGGTCGACCAGGGCAGGCTGACCACGTCCCCAGGTCGCGGATCACTCGCGAGCACCGAGCGCACCTCGGACCAGTCCGCCGGGTAGTCGACCGAGGCGAGCCGTCCGCCGACCCCCCAGGCAAGGTCCGGGAGCAGCGCGATCGGGACGAGGAGGCCGCCGATCAGCAGGACCGGACCGACGGCCCGGTCCCGGGTCCGGATCACCAGCGACCTGGCCGCACGACGGGCACCGAGAGCAGCGCTCACGGCGAGGAGCAGCAACCACGGCGCGAGCCACTTCTGCCCGTCGCGCAGCACCCCGGCCCCTGGCACGTGCGCCGTCACCCACTCGGTCACCCCGGACGTGATCGACCAGGCGCCGAGCACCGCGACGGCGATCCCGAGCACCGACCCCACACCGAGGACCAGAGCCACCGGCCGACCCACTGCCGGAGCCACGTCCCCGCGCCCCCACCAGGCAGCAGCGAGGAGGATCAGGGTGAGCAACGGAGCGAGCAGCGTGCCCCGGCTACCTGGCACGGCGTCCGCGTTCCAGACGCCGCCCGTGCCCAGCGCCGTCAGCAGCCCGCCCCACGCCCCCTCGGGCCTCAGCGCGAAGACCTCGACCCCGCCCGACCCGAGCGCCGAGGGGTGCAGAAGCGCAGGCACGAGCCAGGGGGCCTGGAGGACGAGCCCGGCGACGGCGGCCAGACGCCGTGGCCGCACGGGCGCCGAGTCGCGCCACAGCAGTACCGGCAGGGTCACGGCGAGGACGAGCAGCCCACCGGACACGGTGAGGGAGGCGAGCGCGACCCAGAGCACCCACCGGGCAGTCGCACGATGGTTTCCGCGCCGGGCAGCATCGGCAGCGTCGAGGGCCCACGGCAGCGCCGCTACCGCGAGGAGCAACGACCAGTGCCCGAGGAGAAGTCGCTCCCCGACGTACGGCGACCACACGGCGACCACGGCGCCGATCGTGCGCGCGGCGACTCCCTGGTCGCGGAGCAGCCGAGCGACGCCGAGCCCGAGCAACACGAGTGCCGAGACCAGTGCGACCGACTCCCAGACCCATCCGGGCAACGGGCCGGTGAGCACGGCGACCACGGCGTCCTGCGGCACCGAACGGGGCAGCCCGGCGCCCAGACCCAGCATCCAGGGCAGCAGCGACTGGTCGGGCACGAAGACCTGGTCCCCGATGAGGGTGTAGCCGGGGAGCAGCGCCGGTCCGAGCATCACGGCGGCGACGACCACGACGACCACGGTCGCACCGTGCTGCCGCACCCGCTCGCGCACCGGTTCCTCCTGTCGTGCTCGCAACGACGGTCCCCGGCCCTCGCGGCCGGCCCACCGGGCCTATCGTGACGGGTCGTCGACGTCGCACAGGCGCGACGCTCCCGAGCAGAGGAACCCGGTGACCGGAGCGCCCGCACGACGTCCACCGGCGGGGCCGGGGCTGTTCGGCTCCGGCGTGCTCGTCGCGGTCGGCATCGCGGTCGGACAGGTGCTGGGCTACGCCCTGCTGGTCCTCGGGGCGCGGTTGCTCGGTCCCTCCGTGTTCGGCGAGCTCGGGACCCTGATGGGCCTTCTCACCATCGGCGCGGTGGTGCCGCTGGCCGTGCAGACGGTGACGGCCCGTCGGGTCGCCGGTCACGACGTGGGCAGCGACCCGCCTACGTTGGCGCGCCTGGGGATGCTCGCCGCGGTCGTCGTGACGGTCGTCGCGCTGGCCTTCGTCCCCGTCGCGGTGGCCGTCCTGGATCTGGACCCGCTGGCGACCACCCTCGTGGCGCTCACCCTCTTCCCGCTCACGGTGGCGTACGCCGGTGCTGGGCTCGCCCAGGGACGGCAGCTGTTCGGGGTTCTCGCCGTGATCTACGCCGTCCTCGCCCTGGGACGGACCGGTGCGGCGGTGCTCGCCCTCATCACGACGTACTCGGTGCGCGCGGTCATGGTCGCCACCCTCGCCGGCACCGTCGTCGCCTGGCTCCTCGTGCAGCGGCGATCCGGGTTGCCCTGGCGCTGGTCGCGTGGGGTGCCCCGCCCGGTCACCGTCGAGCTGTCCCATGCCACGCATGCCCTGCTGGCCATGTTCGTGTTCACGAACGCCGACCTGCTGCTGGCTCGCGCCCGCCTGACGCCGGAGGACGCCGGGGTCTACGCAGCGGGCGCGATCATCCTCAAGATCGCCTTCTGGCTGCCCCAGGCCGTGGCTGTCGTCGTGTTCCCGAGCCTCGCCGAGGGGCGGGCGGGCGCCATGTCGCGGGGCGCCGGGGTGGTGGTGGGGCTCGGGCTCGCCGTCACGGCCGCGGTGGCCTTCCTGGGTCCCTGGCTGCTGCCATTCGCCCTCGGACCCGGATACGCCGCCATCACGGGAGAGGCGTGGCTCTTCGGGCTCGCGGGGACGGCGCAGGCGGTCGTCTACCTGCTGCTGTTCGGGCGCCTCGCCGCGCAGGACCGCCTCGCCGCGATCGCGATGTGGGTCGCCGTCCTGGCCCTGGGCGGCATCGTCGTGCTCTCCGGGGCCAGCTCGCCCCGCGACGTCGTGGTCGCGGTGCTCGGCGTCTCGCTCGTGCTCTGCGTGGCCGGAGCATGGGCCCACGCCCGCCGGAGCGACCAGCCGGGCTCCGCCAGTCGGTGACGAGGCGCCGCGACGCGTACCTCAGCCCGTGGTGACGGCCGCCGGGTCCGGCCACCCGGTGGGTCGGAACAGCGCTGAGTAGCCGTTGTCCGTGCCCATCGCCGACGCGATGGCGTCGGGGCCGGGGAAGACTCCGTCCTGCACCCATGTCGTGAGCAGGCCGATCACGGCCACGCGCGACGCCGAGGTGAAGTTGCAGTGGCCGGCGCCGAACGGCGCACCCGATGCCTCGGGGTAGCTCGCCGGTGCCACGGTGAACAGCTGCACGAGTCCGCCGGACGCCGACCCTGCTGCCTGGGCGGCGCGGTAGCGATCAGCGAAGAACGACTGGTTCTGCACGAGCACCAGCGGGTCGGATGCCGTGTGCAACGCGATCGTGGGGTCGGAGACCGTGCCTTGTGGGTCCCCACCCTCGGCCAGGGCCTTCGTGCGCGCGGCGCCATCAGCCGCGATCCGCGCTCCCGACTGCATCAGCGCGTTGTTGGCGTCGGTCGCCCCCGCCGTGACCGCATCGATCAGTGCTCGCTCCTCCGCCGAGACACGCGCGGCGTAGTCGGCATCCTCGTTGCTCGAGGGGTTGCCACCGAACCGCTGCTCGAGGTCGTAGCGGGCGAACGTCGCGTACCCGAGCCCGGTGGCCAGTGCCTCGACCGTGGCCTTCACCTTGCTCTCGATGCTCGACCCGTCAAAGGTCCGGGTCTGGTCCGGAGCGTCGATGATCGCCGCGATGTAGAGGACCTTCGCGGTGCCGCCTCCTGCTGTGTCGCTCGCCGCGGCGAGGACCCTCTTGGCTGCCTCGGTCCACGTCGTGACCGACTCCTCGTAGGTCGCATACCCGGTGAGCTTCATCTCGGGGTACAGCAGCGTCCTGACCGCGTAGGAGACGTCGAGCGCCAGGTTCATGTTCGGCACGACGCCGGCGACCGCGCCGCACAGCGGCGCCGCCCCGTCGACCCACTCCGGGTGCTTCTCGGCGATGGTCTGGGTGATGAGGCCGCCGAGGGAGTCACCCCACACGATCGTGCGGAAGGGCGTGCCGATCTTCGCCGAGAAGTACGCGTAGAGGTCCTCTGCAGCAGTCACCCCGTCGGCGACCGCCCAGCCATTGCTCTTGTACGCCGAGCCCGCCAGGGCGTAGCCCTGCGACAGGAGGGTCCGAGCGGTCTCCTCGTCGCTGGCCGCCGCTGCGGTGGTGCTCACCGGGTCGAAGTTCGGTGGCACCGGCTGTGCGTTGCGGTAGCCGTGCGAGTAGAGCAGCAGCGTGCCGTTCCAGGTGGTCGGCAGCTCGATCGTGAAGGCAGCACCGTTGAGCGTGTCCGAGCAGGCCACGACGTCACAGCCGGTGAACGCGACGTCAGGAGTGACCTGCCGCGCCCGCGGGACGTCGGATGCCGACGAGCCGCACGCGGCCAGGACGAGCGCGGACGAGGCGAGGAGCACGGTGGCCGCGACACGGCGACGCGGCACACGAGATGACTGCATGGGCGCGAGCCTGACACGACGGTCGGTGTGCGGCACCCGGAGGTGCCGCGCAGTGGCTCCGAGCCGGCGTCAGTGCCCGGCGTCCTCCCACGTGCGACCCGTGCCGACCGAGACGTCGAGCGGCACGGTCAGCGGCACCGCCGCCCCCATCTCCCGGCGCACGAGCGCCTCGACCGGCTCGAGCTCACCGGGAGCCACCTCCAGAACGAGCTCGTCGTGCACCTGCAGCAGCATCCGCGAGCGGAGCCCGGCCGCGTGCAGCGCGGAGTCGACGCGGAGCATCGCGACCTTGACGATGTCGGCCGCGGAGCCCTGGATCGGCGCGTTGAGCGCCATCCGCTCGGCCATCTCGCGGCGCTGGCGCACGTCGGAGGAGAGGTCGGGGAGGTAGCGACGCCGACCCAGCATGGTCTCGGTGTATCCGGTGCCGCGCGCCTGGTCGACGACGTCGCGCAGGTAGTCGCGCACTCCCCCGAATCGCAGGAAGTACTCATCCATGAGTCGGCTCGCCTCGGACGTCTCGATCCCGAGCTGCTGGGCCAGCCCGTACGGCGAGAGCCCGTAGGCCAGGCCGTAGGACATCGCCTTGATCTTGCGACGCATCTCGGCGTCGACGGCACCACGCTCGACGCCGAAGACGCGGGAGGCGACGGTCGTGTGGAGGTCCTCGCCCGAGCGGAACGCCTCGATCAGCCCCTCGTCCTCGGACAGGTGCGCCATCAACCGCATCTCGATCTGGCTGTAGTCAGCGGTGAGCAGGCACTCGAACCCGGGGCCTACCACGAACCCGCTGCGGATGCGCCGGCCCTCGTCGGTGCGGATGGGGATGTTCTGCAGGTTGGGGTCCTGCGAGGACAGCCGACCGGTAGCCGCCACGATCTGGTTGAACGTCGTGTGGATGCGACCGTCGTCCGAGACCGACGACAGCAACCCGGTGACGGTCTGCCGGAGCTTGGAGACGTCGCGCCAGCGCAGCAGCTGCTCGAGCAGCGGGTCACCCGTCTGCGTGAAGAGCGACTGCAGTGCGTCCGCGTCGGTCGTGTGCCCCGTCTTGATCTTCTTGGTGGTCGGGAGCCCGCGCTCCCCGAACAGGATCTCCTGGAGCTGCTTGGGCGACCCGAGGTTGAACGGCCGACCCGCGAGCTCGTGGGCGGCCAGCTCGGCGCCGCGCATGTGCTCGCCGAACTCGGCCTCGAGCTCCTCGAGGTGCCCGACGTCGATGGCGATGCCAGCCTGCTCGAGATCGGCGAGGACGTGGAGCAGCGGCAGCTCCACCTCGCGCATGAGAGTCGTGCCACCACGCGTCTCCAGCTCGGTCTCCAACGCGGTCGAGAGGTCGAGAACCGCCTGGGCCTCGACGCCCAGGCCGCAGGCACGCTCGTCCTCAGCATCGGTGTCGAACGCGAGCTGCGAGGTCGCCGCCGGGTCGACCGGCGTGAGGTCGCGTCCGAGGAACCTCGGTGCCAGGTCGGTGAGGTCGAACGACCGCTGCCCGGGCAGGAGCAGGTAGGCGGCGAGGGCGGTGTCGCAGGTGAGGCCAGCGAGGGTCAGGCCGCGAGCCCGGAGCGCCAGCTCCGGCCCCTTGGCATCGTGCATCGCCTTCGCTCGACCAGGATCCGCGAGGTACGCCGCGAACGCGGATTCGTCCGAGCTCGACAGCCCCGCGAGCGAGGCGTACGCCACCGCACCGTCCTCGGCGGCGATGGCGATGCCGACCACGTCACCGGTGCCACGGCCCCACTGCCCGTCGAGGGTCACCCCGGACCTCGATCCGGCGTCGACATGCTCGGCCAGCCAGGCACCGAGCCGGTCGGTCACCACGTCGACCTCGACGTCGACCCCGACGCCGACGGCCGGTGCGGCGTCATCGCCGAGCAGGGCGAAGAGCCGCTCGCGCAGCACCCGGAACTGCAGGGCGTCGAACACCTCGTGCACCCGCTCGCGCTCGAAGGGGCGGCGCTCCAGCTGCTCGGGCGTGAGCGCAAGGTCGACGTCGCGCACGAGCTCGGTGAGCCGGCGGTTGCGGAGCACCTCGGGGAGCCCGGCGCGCAAGGAGTCGCCTGCCTTGCCCGTGACCTCGCCGACCCGCTCGACCAACGCCTCGAGGGACCCGAACTCCCGCACCCACTTCGACGCGGTCTTGTCCCCGACTCCGGGGATGGACGGCAGGTTGTCGCTCGGGTCACCGCGCAGGGCGGCGTAGTCGGGGTACTGCGCCGGAGTGAGCCCGTACTTCTCCTCGACCGCCTCAGGCGTCATCCGGGCGAGCTCGCTCACACCCTTCTTCGGGTAGAGGACAGTCACGTGGCTGGTGACGAGCTGGTAGGCGTCGCGGTCACCGGTGATGATGAGGACGTCGTAGCCTGCGGCCTCGGCCTGGGTCGTCAGGGTCGCGATCACGTCGTCGGCCTCGAAGCCCTCGGCCTCGACGTAGGGGATGCTCATGGCGTCGAGCACCTCGCGGATCAGCGGGACCTGCCCGCGGAACTCCTCCGGTGTCGCCGAGCGCGTGGCCTTGTACTCGGGGTACTCCACGGAGCGGAAGGTCTGTCGCGACACGTCGAATGCCACACCGATGTGCGTCGGCTTCTCGTCGCGCAGGGTGTTGATGAGCATCGAGGTGAAGCCGTACACCGCGTTCGTCGGCTGGCCCGTCGTCGTGGAGAAGTTCTCGACCGGCAGTGCGTAGAAGGCGCGATAGGCGAGTGAGTGCCCGTCGAGAAGGAGCAACCGGGGGCGTTCGGTGGGCGTGGTCACGAGCGCGATCCTAGGCTGAGCCGGTGACGGACATCGCGGAGCAGGTGAAGGCGATCGGCCTCGGGGAGCTCTCCGAGAGGATGGGCATCGAGCTGCTGGAGGTGAGCGCAGAGCGCGTCGTCGCCCGGATGCCCGTCGACGGAAACCGGCAGCCGTTCGGGTTGCTGCACGGCGGGGCCAACGTGGTGCTCGCCGAGTCGATCGGCTCGATCGCTGCGGCGATACACGGCAACGGCCGGGTACCCGTGGGGCTCGACGTCAGCGCCACTCATCACCGGGCCGTGACCGAGGGCTGGGTGACCGGAGTGGCCCAGGCCATCTC
Organism: Actinomycetes bacterium; assembly: GCA_031373405.1. Classification (GTDB taxonomy): domain Bacteria; phylum Actinomycetota; class Actinomycetes; order S36-B12; family CAIYMF01; genus Longivirga. The sequence continues at coordinate 758 of JANMMN010000145.1, read as the reverse complement.
GCTGGGGCGCACGATCGCGGCGTACGAGATCGTCATCACCGACGAGGCGGGGCGTCGCACGTGCACGGCCCGGTTGACCTGTCTGCTGCGAGACCCGCCGACGGGGTGACTCAGGGGCGTACGGCGCTGCGACGCGGCGAGAGCAGCGCTCGTCGCCGCAGCGACCGCTGCACGGGAGTGAGGTCGATGGTGGCGTCGAGGCGGGTGTCGACGCCCAGCTTTCGCCGGAGCGCGCCGATGGGCGCCGAGCGCCGGAGCACCATCGGAGCGAAGCCGTGGCGCGCGTAGAAGCGGTTGAGGTCGCGCAGGGCGGGCGGGACGTTGACGACCACGTCGGTGGCACCGACCTCGTCGGCGAAGCCGGCCGCCTCGCGCAGCAGCTGCGTGCCGATCCCGGTCTTGCGGTGGCTGCTGTTGACGTGCACCACCTCGACGAGCACGGCGGACGACGCGGCCATGAGGCCGCGGTCGACCACGGTGAGCGAGGCGAACCCCACCGCGACGCCCGACACCTCGGCCACGGCCAGGCGGTACGTCGGACGTCCGCCGACGGAGACGACAGCGTCCGAGGCGGCGAGGCGTTCGCGGACCCGGTCGGGGATGTCGAGCACAGCCGACGCGGAGAGCGCCGAACCGCTGGTCTCCCGGAACTCCGCCCACAGCGGCGCCAGAGCAGAAACGTCGGCGAGGGTGACGCTGCGGACGAGCACGGGAACTCGCGGCACGAAGGCTCCTCCAGGTCCGGCAACGAAACAGAG
>JANMMN010000093.1:0-1889 GCA_031373405.1 Actinomycetes bacterium | reverse complement strand
GGGCCGAGATACCCTAGGGCGCATGTGCGGAATCGTGGGCTACGTCGGTGAGAAGCAGGCGCTCGAGGTCGTCATCGATGGCCTCAGGCGGCTGGAGTACCGCGGCTACGACTCTGCCGGTATCGCCGTCGTGTCCGACGGTGTGCTCGACACGCGCAAGAAGGCCGGCAAGCTCGCCAACCTCGAGTCGTTGCTCGGCGCCGACCCGCTGCCGGAGTCCACGATCGGCATCGGCCACACCCGGTGGGCCACCCACGGCGGCCCGACGGACGCCAATGCCCACCCGCACGTGAGCGCGGACGGCAAGGTCGCCGTCATCCACAACGGCATCATCGAGAACTTCGCGGAGCTCCGCGCCGAGCTCACCGCGCACGGCGTCACGCTGCGCTCGGAGACCGACACCGAGGTCGTGGCGCACCTGCTCGCCGAGGTGCTGCCGACCGTCGCCATGGACCTCGCCGAGGGCATGCGTCAGGTCTGCCGCCGGCTCTCCGGCGCCTTCACCCTCGTCGCGGTGCACGCCGACGTGCCCGATGTCGTGGTCGGTGCCCGTCGCAACAGCCCGCTCGTGGTCGGGCGCGGCGACGGCGAGAACTTCCTCGCCTCCGACGTCGCCGCGTTCGTGGCGCACACGCGCCACGCGGTCGAGCTCGGGCAGGACCAGGTCGTCGAGCTGCGACGCGACGTCATCATCGTCACCGACTTCGACGGCGCACCCGCCGAGGTCACCGAGTACGAGGTCACCTGGGACGCCTCCGCCGCGGACAAGGGCGGCTACGAGACGTTCATGGCCAAGGAGATCGCCGAGCAGCCCAAGGCCGTGGCCGACACGCTGCTGGGCCGCATCGGTACGGACGGTCTGCTCAAGCTCGACGAGATGCGGCTCTCGGAGACCGACCTGCGCGAGATCGACAAGGTCGTCGTCATTGCCTGTGGCACGGCGTACCACGCCGGCATGGTCGCCAAGTACGCGCTCGAGCACTGGACCCGGGTGCCGTGCGAGGTCGAGCTGGCGAGCGAGTTCCGCTACCGCGACCCGGTCGTGGGTCCGCGCACGCTGGTCATCGCGATCTCGCAGTCGGGCGAGACCATGGACACCCTCATGGCGATGCGCTACGCGCGGGAGCAGGGCGCGAAGGTCCTGGCGATCTGCAACACGCAGGGCTCGACCATCCCGCGCGAGTCCGACGCGGTGCTCTACACCCACGCCGGACCCGAGGTCGCGGTCGCGTCGACGAAGGCGTTCCTCACCCAGATCGTGGCGTGCTACCTCGTCGCCCTCTACGTCGCGCAGGTCCGCGGCAACAAGTACGGCGACGAGATCGCCGCGATCATCCGTGACCTGCAGGACATGCCGCGCAAGGTCGATCTGGTCCTCGACACGACCGAGGAGATGAAGGCGCTCGCGGCGCGGCTCAAGGACGCGCGCTCGGTGCTGTTCATCGGCCGTCACGTCGGGTTCCCGGTGGCTCTCGAGGGCGCGCTCAAGCTCAAGGAGCTCGCGTACATGCACGCCGAGGGCTTCGCTGCCGGCGAGCTCAAGCATGGCCCGATCGCCCTGCTCGAAGAGGGCGTGCCCGTCATCGTGATCGTGCCGTCGCCGGCCGGCCGCAGCGTCCTGCACGAGAAGATCGTGTCCAACATCCAAGAGGTCCGCGCCCGCGGTGCGTTCACCATCGTGATCGCGGAGGAGGGCGACGACGCCGTCGTCCCGTACGCCGACCACCTCGTACGCATCCCCGCCTGCCCGACCCTCATGCAGCCGCTCGTCGCGACCGTTCCGCTGCAGGTCTTCGCCGCTGCGATGGCGGCAGCGAAGGGCCACGACGTCGATCAGCCTCGTAACCTGGCCAAGAGCGTCACGGTCGAGTAGCGCTCGTGCGACGCCG
>JANMMN010000048.1:0-9381 GCA_031373405.1 Actinomycetes bacterium | reverse complement strand
CTTGCGGGTGTCGCGGACCTTCGCCGTCGTGCGCTCCAGTGCGGACGCCCACGCGGCCGTGGCTGTCGCGACGCCGGAGAGGTGGCAGAGCAGGTTGAGCGCGGTGCGTTCGGCGGTGAGCAGGTCGCGGGTGCGGCCGGTCACGGTGAGGAGCACGTCGTCGCGCGCCACCGCATCTCCGTCGGCACGCACGAGCGTGACGACCGCACCGCCAGCCGACACGGCGTCGAACACCGCTGCCGCGACGGGGAGGCCTGCGACCACACCGGATGCCCGGGCCACCAGGTCCATCGTCGAGCGCTGCTCGGCCGGGACGGTGGCCGCCGAGGTGACGTCGACACCACCGTCGAGGTCCTCGGCGATCGTCGACCGCACGAGAGCCTCGACGTACGCCGGATCCAGGCCGGCCGCCTCGATGGCGGCGACCGTGCCGTGCTGCAACGTCATGGCCGCTCCTCGATCTCGTGAGTCAGCCCTGCGGGCACCTGCTCGGCCTCGGTCACCAGCATGCCGTCGACGTCGAGCGCCGACACGAGCCGCACGTGCCACGCGTCGTCGTCGGTGTCAGGGAAGTCCTCGCGCCAGTGTGACCCGCGAGTCTCCGTGCGCAGCTTGGCATTCGCGGCGAGCACCGTCGCGATCGCATGCAGGTTGGTGGTCTCCCACGCCTGCGTGTGCGGGTCGACGGTCGTCGTGTGGCCCACTGCATCGAGCACGCCGAGCGCCGCCGACATCGAGTCGCGCGAGCGCAGCACCCCGACGCCCTCCGTCATCGCCGCCTGCAGCGAACGGCGCGACGCAGCATCGACGACGGCCGCACTCCCGACCGGGTCGACCGGGTCGCGGCGCTCCGGCAGCCCGGCGGCGAGCACATCACCGATGCGCGAGGCGAACACCAGCCCCTCGAGCAGGGAGTTGGACGCGAGCCGGTTGGCGCCGTGGACCCCGGTGCACGCGCACTCCCCCACCGCGTAGAGGCCGCGAACCGACGAGCGGCCGTGCACATCGGTGCGCACCCCACCGGAGGCGTAGTGCTGCGCCGGGGCGACCGGGATGAGGTCGCGGGTCGGGTCGACGCCGATCCCACGCAGCGAGGCGAGGATCGTGGGGAACCGCCGCTCCCACATCTGCGTGCCGAACTCGCGGGCGTCGAGCCACATGTGCTTGGCGCCGGTCTCGCGCATCCGCCGCATAATCGCCTTGGCGACGACGTCGCGCGGCGCGAGGTCGGCGAGCGGGTGCTGCCCCTCCATGAAGCGCACGCCCGTATCGTCGCGCAGCACCGCCCCCTCGCCGCGTACCGCCTCGCTCACCAGCGGCTGCTGGCCCGTGGCGTCGGCTCCGAGCCAGAGCACCGTGGGGTGGAACTGCACGAACTCGAGGTCCGCGACGGTGGCTCCGGCCCGCAGCGCCAGGGCCATGCCGTCGCCGGTGGCGACCGACGGGTTGGTGGAGAGGCTGAACACCTGACCGAGACCACCCGTGGCGAGCACGACCGCGGGGGCGAGCACCGCGCCGACGCCGTCGCGTTGACCCTCGTCCATCACGTGCAGCGTGAGTCCCTGCGCGGCGCCGCGGTCGTCGACGAGCAGGTCGAGGGCGAGGGCGTTCTCGATCAGGTCGATGCCCGCCCTGCCCGCGACTGCGGCCACGAGCGCACGCGAGATCTCAGCACCGGTCGCATCGCCGCCTGCATGGGCGATGCGGTCGCGCAGGTGACCACCCTCGCGGGTGAGCGCGATGTCACCGGACTCGTCGGTGTCGAAGTGCGCACCCAGCGCGATGAGCCGGCGTACGGCGTCCGGCCCCTCGGTCACCAGCGCTCGGACGGCCGTGGGGTCGCACAGCCCGGCGCCGGCGACGAGAGTGTCGCGCTCGTGGTCGGCGGGTGAGTCGTCGTCGGCGAGCGCGGCCGCGATGCCGCCCTGCGCCCACCGGGTGGAGCCCTCGTCGACGTTGGCCTTCGTCACGATCAGCACGCGGTAGCCGGCGCCACGGGCGTGCAGCGCCGTCGTGAGACCGGCGACACCCGAGCCGACGACGACCACGTCGTAGTCGAGGGTCCAACCGGGGGCAGGCGCGGCGAGGCGGCGAGGCAGGTGGATCGTCACGGGCGCACACCGAGGGTGATGGCCGAGTTGTCGAGCAGTCGCACGGCACCGGCACGCACGGCGAGCAACAGCCGAGCCGCGCCCTCCTCCGGCGGACCGGAGAGGTCCGGCGCGGTCACGACGGCGTAGTCGGTGATGAGGTCCGGCTGCTGATCGAGGAACGACTGCACCGCCGACACCACGTCGCGCGCCGTTCCACCTTCACGCGCCGCCGCCCGACCGAGCTCGAGCGCCTTTGGGATCGCGAGCGCGGCGTCGTACTGCTCGACGGTGAGGTGGACGTTGCGGCTCGAGAGCGCCAGACCGTCAGGATCGCGCACGGTCGGCACACCGACCACCTCGACCGGCAGGTCGAGGTCGCGCACCATGCGGCGGACGAGGACGAGCTGCTGATAGTCCTTCTCGCCGAAGAGAACGAGGTCGGCGCGAGTGAGCAGGAGAAGCTTCGCGACCACAGTCAGCACACCGCGGAAGTGACCCGGACGCACCGCACCCTCGAGCAGCGTTCCGAGCACCCCCGGGTCGACCGTGACTCGCAGGTCGCCGTCGTGGTAGACCGTGTCGGTCGTCGGCGCGAAGACCAGGTCGGCGCCCGCCTCGGCGCACTTCTCCACGTCGGCCTCCAGCGAGCGCGGGTAGCGCTCGAGGTCGTCGCCGGACGAGAACTGCGTCGGGTTGACGAACACCGTCACCGTGACATGGCCGTGCATCCCGGCGCGAGCACGCGCCTCGCGCACCAGCTGCACGTGTCCGGAGTGCAGTGCCCCCATCGTGAGGACGACCGCGCGCTTCGTGCCGGGTGCGAGCCCGGCGTACGCCGACCGCAGCGCCGACCTCGACGACACGACCCGGGTCTCGGCACTCATCGCAGCTCCTCCTCGTTGCGGGCGAGCACGTCGAGCAGAGCCTCGGCGAGGTCGGGTCGCAGGATGCCGGCGGCGAGCGCCCGGTCGGCCGTCACCCGGGCCAGTGCGACGTAGGTGGCGCGGGCCTCCGGCGACACCTCGCCGAGCTCGCGGACGTGCGCCGCGACCGTGCCGGCATCACCACGCGCGACGGGTCCCGTGAGTGCCTGGTCGCCGTAGCGCAGCGCGTTGTCGAGCGCGGCGGAGAGCAGCGGGGCGATTAGCCGCGCCGGCTGGTCGACACCGGCGGCGCCGAGCAGCTCGGTGGTCTGCGCGACGAGGGCGACGAGGTGGTTGGCGCCGTGCGCCAGAGCCGCGTGGTAGAGCGCGCGGTTGCCCTCGCTGACCCAGACCGGCTCGCCGCCCATCTCCACGACGAGTGCCTCGGCGACCGGGCGCAGCTGCTCGGGTGCGGTGACGCCGAACGGCGCACCGGAGAGCCGGGTGAGGTCGATGCTCGTGCCGGTGAACGTCATGACGGGGTGCAGTGCGAGCGGCAGCGCGCCCGCACGCGTGGCGGGGTCGAGCACCGTGTAGCCGTAGCGGCCGCTCGCGTGCGCGAGAAACTGACCGGCCCGGATCGAGCCGGTCTCGACCAGGCCCGCGACCAGGCCCGGGAGCACGTCGTCGGGCACGGTGAGCAGCACGAGGTCGGCGGCTGCGACGACGTCCGCGACCGGGAGCAGGGGCACTCCGGGGAGCAGCGCCTCGGCCCGCAGCCGAGACAGGTCGGAGACGGCGTACGCCGCAACCACGCGGTGACCCGCACGATCCAGAGCGGCGCCGAGCACGGCGCCGGCGCGGCCCGTGCCCACGACGCCGACGCGCAACCGCGGCGGAGCATCGGTGCGGGGCTCGGACACTCGAGACCTTCCGGGTCGTTCCAGTCCCCTCGGGCGAGGTACCGGACGTGCGCCGTCAGCCTAGCCAGCCGACCGATGCCCATGCTCCCACCGCCTAGCACCTGCACCTGCACCTGCACTTGTCAGTGCCTCCCGGCGCCCCAGTGCCGCCTGGCACTGACAACTCACCTGTCACTGGCTCACCGCGCCGAACCGCGTCCCGCCGCGCCGCGCCGCCAAACACTGACAACTCACTTGTCAGTGCCTCCCGGCGCCCCAGTGCCGCCTGGCACTGACAACTCACTTGTCACTGGCTCACCGCGCCGTCCCGCGCCCTGCCGTGCCGCCTGGCACTGACAACTCACCTGTCAGTGCCTCCCGGCGCCCCAGTGCCGCCTGGCACTGACAACACCGTTGTCCATGCGTCGCTAGGGTCCGGTGGTGAGTGAGCAGGTGAACGAGGCTCGAGGGCCGCGGCCGTGGTCGCGAGCGTGGGCGGATGCGTCGTTCGGGGAGCACGGGTTCTGGACCGTCGGGCCGGGCGCCGCCGAGGGTCCGTCGGAGTTCTTCCGCACGTCGGTGCACGTCGGGGCGACCTTCCACCGGGCGATCGCCGCCCTTCTGCTCGAGGTCGACGCGCGACTCGGGCACCCCGCGCGGCTCGACCTCGTCGATGTCGGAGCGGGCGGCGGCGAGCTGCTCGTCGGCGTCCTCGACGCACTTCCGGCGCACGTCGCTGTGCGCACTCACCCGGTGGCGATCGAGGTGCGTGCCGCTCCCCGCGGGCTCGACCCACGCATCACCTGGGTCACCGGAGCGGCCCCCGAGTCGGTGCCGCCCGCCTTGTGCGGGCTGGTCGTCGCGCACGAGTGGCTCGACGAGATCCCGGTCGACGTCGTGCAGGTCGACGGCGACGGGGTTGTGCGGCTCGTCCTCGTCGACCGCGACGGCGACGAGCACACCGGCCCAACCCTCGACGACGACATCGGCTGGGCGACACGGGGCCTCGACGCGCCCCAGGCCCGATCCTGGCTCGACCAGCAGTGGCCGCTGGAGCATCCCGGCGACCGGGCCGAGATCGGCTACCCGCGCGACGAGGCATGGCGTGCCGTGGTCGCCCGACTCGGTGCGGGTACGGCGTTGGCGGTCGACTACCGGCACCCGACCGGCTGGGCCCGCCGGACTCTCGTCGGTCACGACCGTGGCGGTCGGGCGGTGCGGCCCATCCCCGACGGCAGCGTCAACCTCACGTCGCACGTCGTCACGGGGTCGGTCGCGGCTTGCGTCGGCGCGACCGTGACGAGGCAGCGAGAAGCCTTGCGGGAGCTGGGGATCTCGGCCGTGCTCCCCGAGCGGGACCTCGCGCTGAGCGACCCCGCGGCGTATGCCGATGCACTGGTCGCGGCCTCCGACGCCGCCGAGCTACTCGACCCGACCGGGCTCGGCGACTTCCGCTGGATCCGCGTAGACCGGTGACCCGTCAAGGAGGCCCGGCACGGCAGGGGCAGAGGACACGGAGCGGGCAGGAGCAGCGCCCTGGGCGACCCAGCGGAGCGATCGGTCGGCTGCGCGCGCGGTCGCGGCGCGATCGGCCTGCTCCTGCGCGAGCCGACGGGCTTCACCCGCGTCGCGGTGGTGTCCCGAGATCTTCACGGCACCCGGTGTCGAGTCGACGTGCATCGACGCGAGGTCGAGCCGGCGCTGCCACGGTCCTTGAGTGACGCGCACCGACTGGGTCCGCGCGTGCGGCACGACGTCCCAGCGCTGGGTAATCCGGCCGGACCGGGTGAGGAACACCTGGTCGTCCCAGCCCACCGCGAGCTGACGCCACTGGATCCACGCGCGTCGGCGCGACCGCTCGGGTGCCGCGACCAACGGGATCGCGAAGACGTCCACGCCGGGCAGCACGCGCGCGACGATCGCGAGCGCGACGGGCCACGGGGCCACCGGCAGCAGGACGTTCTCGGTGAAGGACTGGTCGCCTGCTCCCTGGGCGGAGACCGACGCGCCCGCGATGTTGAGCCGCACCCGCACCCAGCCTCGCTTGCGCCACAGGAACGGCTGCACGAATCCGACCGCCTGCACGCGTCCCGGCGGCACCGTCTGCCGGGTCTTCTGCAGCAGCCCGTGCCGCAGGCGCAGCCCGTCCGGAGACTCGGCGACGGTGAAGTCGTAGTAGCGCGAGAACTGCGTGAAGACACCGAAGAGCGGAAGACCGCCGAAAGCCACGAACACCAGCCCTGCCGGCCCGGCCGTGACGAGCGTGACGGTCACGAGGAAGACGGTCACGAGCAGCAGCAGGAAGGTCTCGGCCCGCAGAAGGAGCGAGAGCACCAGATCACCGGCGGGCACCGACGCGAGCAGGTTCTCCGGTGCCTCGGCAGCATCCGGGCGTACGCCGGCCGATCGAGCGAGGACCTCGTTGCGCAGCTCGTTGGCCTCGCGCAGCGTGAGGAACTGCAGGGTCACCTTGGAGTCGCCGGACCCGGCCACCTCGACCCGCACCTCGGCGAGCCCCGCCAGCCGGGCCAGCAGCGGCTGGAGCACGTCGACGGACTGCAGCCGGGAGAGCTGGAGCCGCCGTTCGTTGCGGGAGATGACGCCGGAGTCGACCCGGAGGTCGCCGTCCCCGTCGAACCAGAACGTGAGCCGTTGCCACCCGAGGTAGCCGAAGCCGGTGCCGAGAGCCGTCACCGCGAACAGGGCTGCGAACGCGATCCAGATCCCGCCGCTGCCGAGACTTACGTCGGCCTGCGCCATGAACGACACGGCAGCGAAGATGCCGGCGGGCCACCAGCTGACGCCCTGGATGAGCGGCGTGAGCGGGTGCACCCGGCGTCGCCCCCGCGCGTCGGGGAGCGATGCACCAGGCGGCACGAGCTCGAAGGAGAGCGGGTCCTCGTGCTGACCGCTCACAGCCCCGCCGACCTCTGCTCACCGCGCCGGGCCAACCGGTCGCGCAGGTCGGCCGCGATCTGCGCTGTGAGCCCAGGGATCGAGGCGTCGGTCGTCGCCGCTGCGGTGTGCAGCTGCACGGTCGTGAGACCGAGCATGCGGTGGATCGGACCAGCGTTGAGGTCGACGAGCTGCATGCGGCCGTAGGGCACGACGACGAGGCGGCGGAAGACCAGGCCGCTGGTGACGAGCAGGTCGTCCGCGCGTTCGGCGTACGCCCACGACCGCACCCGGCGACCGATCAGCCACGACACCCACGTCGACACGAGGATCACGACACCGGCCAGCACGAGGGAGAGCCCACGTGGGAAGTCAGGGATGAGCGCGAGCAGCCCGATCACGATCAGCGCTCCCGACGCGACAAGGCCGAGACTGATCCGGTACGCCGTCGCCAGCCGCGGTGAGACGCGGGTCCACGGCTCCCCGGGCGGCGCGAACGCCTCATCGATGGTGCGGGTCGTGTCCTCCATCCCACCGACACTAGTCCTGGTCGCCGTCGCCACGTCTGCCACGATGCCGCCATGGCGGGCACCCGGGTGGTCACGATCGGCGTGGGTTCAGGCGACCTCGGCGTCGTGTCTCCCGATGGCACTCCCGACCTGGCGCTCGACCTCGGTCCCCAGCACCCGTCGGCCCACGGGGTGCTGCGGCTGACCCTCGAGCTCGACGGTGAGCGCATCGTGTCGGCGCGGCCGCATGTCGGCGCGCTGCACCGCGGCGCCGAGAAGCTCTTCGAGGTGCGCGACTACCGCCAGGCGCTCGTGCTCGCCAACCGGCACGACTGGGGTTCGGCGTTCAGCAACGAGCTCGGCATCGTGCTCGCCGTCGAGCGGATGCTCGGCATCGAGGTGCCCGAGCGGGCGACCTGGGCGCGGACGTTGCTCGCCGAGCTCAACCGGGTGCTGAGCCATCTCACCTTCCTCGGGTCCTGGCCGCTCGAGGCCGGGGCCGTGACGCCGGCGTACTACGCCCTCGACGAGCGCGAGGCGATCCAGCGGGTGATGGAGGAGGCCTCCGGCGGCCGGATGCACTTCATGCTCAACCAGGTCGGAGGTCTCAAGGAAGACCTGCCGGCGGGCTGGCTCGAGCGGGTGCGGGCCGCGACCCGGCTCGTGCGCGGACGGCTGCCGCTCCTCGAGGAGCTCGTGACGTCACCGGCGTTCGTCGAGCGCACGCGCGGCGTCGGCGTGCTGACCCGCGAGGTCGTCGAGCAGTACGGCGTCAGCGGTCCGCCGGCACGCGCATCCGGCCTCGATCTCGACCTGCGACGCGATGAGCCGTATCTCGCCTACGCCGAGCTCGCCGACGTGCTGCGCGTCATCACCCGGACCGACGGCGACTGCCTGGCCCGCTTCGAGGTGCTCATCGAGCAGGTACGTGTGTCGCTCGACCTGGCCGAGGCGTGCACGGACCACCTGGGGTCGCTGCCCGCGGGGCCGATCAACCTCAAGCTGCCCAAGGTGCTCAAGGCGCCGGAGGGTCACACCTACTGCTGGACCGAGAATCCCCTGGGGCTCAACGGCTATCTGCTCGTGTCCCGTGGCGAGAAGACGCCGTGGCGGCTCAAGCTGCGCAGCGCGTCGTTCAACAACGTCGCCGCCCTCGGCGAGCTGCTCCCGGGACAACGGGTCGCCGACCTGCTCACCGTGCTCGGTTCACTGTTCTACGTCGTCGGCGACATCGACAGGTGAGCACCACGTACCCGCCGGAGGCAGCCTCTGCGCGCCGCGTCCCGAACTGATCGGCTGTCGCGCTCCTCCCGGCCAGCTGGAGATGCGAGGTGAGGCTGAGGTGGCTCAGCCCTGGACGTCGAGCTGGCGGATCCGGGCCGTGAGTGCGCGCATCACCTGGAGCGCGAACATCGGCGTCTCGTGCACGAGGTAGAGGAACGTACGTTCGTCGATCACCGCGACGACCGACGGCATGACCGCGACTGCGGTGAGGCTGCGCGGGGCGTGGTCGATGATGGCCAGCTCGCCGAAGGTGCCGTCCGGGCCGACCAGCACGACCGACTGGCCATCCTGGCGGAGCTCGATCAGACCCGACACGACCCCGAACATCTGCGAACCCGTCTCCCCCTGGGCGAAGACGACGTCACCCTCGGCGAGTTCGCGCCTCTCCTTCGAGCTCACGAACACACCCTTGACGGTCACGAACGGCCTCCCAGATCGACTCAGGGAAGGTTACGCGCCTTCGCGCGGCCGCACCGTGGCGCCGGGACGCTCCGTCGGTGAACGCTGAGTGAACGCCGCACAGTGCGAGGGGTCAGCGGCCCGACGACGACCGGACCGAGCGCAGGCGCAGCACGGTCTCGTCCTCGGCGTCGAGCACGGGCGGAGGTGCGGCCGGCGACTCCACGAAGCGAGGCGGCGTCGCGACCGTCCGACCGGCTGGCAGTGCGGCGGCGGGCACCACCAGCACCGACGGCTCCCCGCCGGGCCACCCCGCGGTCGGCCGCAGCACGGCCGCCGAAGGCACGGCAACGGCAACGGCCACCGGACCGGACCCGTCGGCTCCGGCTCGCGCGTCGTCCGGGCCGCCCCGCGGCGTCGACGAGGCCCGGTCGAG
>JANMMN010000407.1:0-3845 GCA_031373405.1 Actinomycetes bacterium | reverse complement strand
AGCGCGGCGTCTCCGGAGCAGTGGACCAGCCCGGCAGAGATCGCGTAGTGCGAACCGAAGTTGCGGGACAGCTCGACGACGGTCAACGCGTCCGCGGGCAGGCTCTCGGCCAGCAGGCGGTCGGCGGTGCCGTCCACAGAGCCGTCGTCCACCACGACCAGCTCGAACGAGTAGCCCGGGTGGGCGGTCCGAATGTCCCGGTAGGCGGCGAGCAGGCCCGAGACGTTGGCGGCCTCGTCCAGCGCGGGGACGACCAACGACACCGACGTCACGGCGACTCAGCGATCGGCAGTCGGACCGTCAGCCAGGGGGCTCCCGGCACCGTGCTCCAGGGCGCGTAGTCGCGGCCCAGATCCAGCCCGCAGCCGGAGAGTGCGTCCTCGTCGGCTCCGGAGAGCTCTCGCCTGGCGAGCAGCAACGGCAGCGAGTCCGCCCACGGCGGCTCGGAATCGCAGGCCCACGTGATTCCTGCTCTGGTGCGTGCTGGATCGGAGGCTGAGTACCACGCCTCGCCGACCGAGCGGCCATCCATCGCGAACACCACCCCTGACAACTCGTCGAACGCCATGATGCGCCTCCCCGGGAACTGGATGAACGGATCGAGCACCGCGTGGATCGCGACGTACTCGGCTGCCTGCCTCGGGTCGACCAGCACCGACGACAGGGGTGGCACTCCGGCGGCCGCGATGTGCTCTGCGGATGCGGCAGCGGAGTGGTACGGGTGCTTCCACAGCGCGTCGGTGGCCACGACGGTGGGCACCACGACGACCCCGACGATCAGCGCCGTCATGAGCACGCGACTGGCGGGCGTGGCGAGGCCCGGCCCGGTCGCGACGTACACCAGCACAGCGGCCCAAGCCGCGAACCCGTTCACGGCCAGCACCAGGATCGGGTTTCCCGTGCCCGCCGCCTGCGTCAGTGGCAGCACCGCCAGCAGGAGCACCACCGGCAGGGGGGACGGGCCGCCAGTGGTCTCCGTCGTGGGCGCACCGACCGGCCGACCCAGGGAGAGACCGCCGACGAGGACACCGATCGTGAGCATCAGCACGACCGGAACGAGGAAGGCCGACAGGTTGTCCACGCCGCCGCGTGGTCCGCCCAGGACGACCACCTGCACCACCGTGATCCCGAGCCCGACCAGGACGAGCACCACCGCCGCGACCTGCGCTCGGCGTCCCCGCACGAGCATCGACACGACCGCTGCCACCACCAGGGCGGCGTGCTGCGCCAGCACGTCCATGAGCAGTACGAACGTCGTTCCCAGATAGTGGGCCAGCAGCGCGGTCGGGGAGTTGGTCGCCGAGGCCACGAGCTGCAGCACCTCGGTCATGGCAGCGACGGCAACCGGCAGCGGGACGAGCACGACGTGCACGCCGATGACCGCAACCAGAGCGCCGAGCGCCACGAATCCCGCGTAGCTCCACCGTCCCGAGCGCCCGGTCGGCGACAGCACCACGGCGAGCACGACGGCGACGACGAGCATGGTCGCGGCGGCGGACGACGACTTCGCCAGGAACATCCCCACGGCAACCACGCCCAACATCGCCGGTGCCGCCGCACCGGTCCGCCGACCCAGCTCGACGCGTCGAGCCGTGACCAGGACGACGGCTGCAGCCAGGAGGGCTCCCAGCAGCGCAACATCGTTGTACCCCGGCGTCGACGGCAGCCAGCTGTAGACCATGCCCCCGGACGCGACGATCACCGACGCACCGGCAGCCTCCCACCATCCGGTCGCCGCCGCCCCGGGCCGGTGCAGTCGCAGCCACCGCATGAACGTGACGGCGAACGCGAGATGCACGGCGACGACGGTGAGGAGGCGGAAGATCCGCAGGGCCGCGATGTCGTAGCCGAGTGCTTCGAAGACCGGTCCGTAGAGGTACTGGGCACCGGTGTAGGTGCGCAGCTCGGTGTCCCACCAGCGATAGGAGAGCAGGTAGAAGCCCTCGTCCGTGGCATCGAAGTAGTACCTGGCCGTGAGCGCCGCGCTGATGATCCAGGTGAGTGCGGCGACCACACCTGCGGCGGTCGCGAGCCGGAGAAACCATCGGCTCGAGGTCGTCACCTGTGGCGCCGCGCCAGCCGTCGCGGGCTGCGCCGTGACGAATGCCTCCGCAGTGCTGTCGACGGGCACGTCGTGAGCATAGGTGAGGTGCTCGACCTGCCTACCCGTGCCGCGCGGCCGAGCCGCGCCGATACACGCTGACGGTCGACGAGGCTCACCAGTGCTCGGGGTCGAGCTTGCCCTCGATCGCGCGCAGGTGCTCGCGTGCGCAGGACGGGCAGTAGCGGAGATCAAGCCCGCGCTCGCGGGACGCCACCCAGGACAACGCCGCCATCTCCGCGTGCTCGCCGGACGCGGAGTCGAGCGTGGCGCCGCAGAACGCGCAGACGAGCACGGTCATGGAGCCACTCCTAGGTAGACGAAGCCAGGCCCGTCGTCACGGAAGGAGACGCCGAGCGGGTCGAGCGCGGCGCTCAGCGCCGGTGCCCACGAGCCGCGCACCTCCTCGTCGGCCGTCTCGAAGCCGTGATCGGCCGTGAGCAGGAACACCGTGTCGTCGAGGATCCCTTGGGATTCCAGGTGATCGAGGAGCACACCGAGTCGGGCGTCGCAGTCGCGTAGTCCGTCGGTCGCGATGCCCGACCGTGGACCGCCTGCGTGGTGCGCCGCGTCGGTGGCGTACTGCGACCACCACGCGACGACGGGTCGATCCTCGGGGACCGCGGAGAACAGCCCGACCATCGTGGAGAGCCCGAGCAGGTCGATCGCGGAGTAGAAGGCGTAGGGGTCGTCCTGCGCACACCGCGAGTGCGTGACGAGGTCGGAGGCCAGCGGGTCGGGCAGCAGCGCCCGGATCGCGGTGAGGAAGTCACGCGACTCCGCGCTCTCCGCCTCGCCCGGGTCCACCGAGTCGCCGGCACCGAGCGCCGCACGCACCAGCGCGAACGTCGAGGCCCACGAGCCGCGCTCGGTCATCTCGTTGACGCTCGCCGTACGCACCCCGGGCCGGGCCGTCGTCACCGCCTCGAACAACGTCCTCACCCCGTCGCGATAGAGCTCGGAGGTGAGGTGCCAGGTCGCCGGGTCGTTGGGGACGACACGACGCCCCTGCTCGCGGTCCCAGTAGACGTTGCCGACCACGCCGTGGCGACCCGGTCCCACGCCGGTGAGCATGCTGGTGTGGTTGACCAGCGTGAGGCTGGGGAACTCCGCGACCGCCCCGCCGGACAGCGCGCAGCCGTTCTCGAGCAGCCGAGAGACATTCGGGAGCTCACCGTTGGCCGCGAGGTCGAGCAGCGACCCCGGGTGCCCGCCGTCCCAGAGCAGGCCCACGACGTACGCCGCACAGCGCTCGACCAGGTCGTCGCGGACGACGCCGTCGAGGTCCGCCAGGTCGGTGCGCTCGACGCCCGCAAGCCACGCGAGCGTCGGCATCACGTCGACGAGCCGGGCGTGGTCCTCGACCATGCCTCGCGCCCGCACGCCTGCTCCCGAGAGCAGGAGCGGGGCTCGCGACTGGATCACGTCGAGCGACCCGTGCTCGCCGACGTGACCGCCCTGCTCGGGGAAGTAGTGGGCCGCGGTGTGGACCACGGCGAGGTCAGGGCTGCGGGCGTCGGTGAAGAACGAGGCCAGTCGTGGCCAGGGCAGCGGGTAGGCGTTGCGTCGGTGGGGCGGGGAGGGGTCTGCCAGCTCCTCCGCGTACGGGAGGAACGCCATCGGGTCGGTGCTCGGCAGCGGGTGCCGACCCCGGACGACGGCGCCCTCGGGATGGAGGTCGTCGAGCCGGGCGAGCCCGCCGTGGTCAGCGACGAGCACGGCGGCCTCACGCGCCAGGCGGGCG
>JANMMN010000346.1:0-2262 GCA_031373405.1 Actinomycetes bacterium | reverse complement strand
CGACCCGGGGGCCCCCGCCGGGGCCGGGCCCCACCCCGGCGCGGGGGCGGGGGTCCCCCCCGGCCACGCCCACGGGGGCGCCCGGGGACGGGCCGCGCCCTTCGGTGGAGCGTGGCGGGTGATGGATTCGAACCATCGAAGGCATAAGCCGACGGATTTACAGTCCGTTCCCATTGGCCGCACGGGCAACCCGCCTTTGCCGTCCGGGGACGGCGCAGGGAAGGATACAAGCCGCGCGCGCCCGGGGTGTAATCGCCCGGGGAAATCCACGAGAGGGGCCCGGACCCGAGATGGCCGACAGCAGTTTCGACATCGTGAGCAAGGTCGATCGTCAAGAGGTCGACAACGCCCTCAACCAGACGGCGAAGGAGCTGTCGCAGCGCTTCGACTTCAAGAACACCGGCACCACCATCGAGTGGAAGGGCGAGCTCGCCGTGGAGATCACGTCCGGCACCGAGGAGCGAGCTGCGGCTGCGCTCGACGTGTTCAAGGACAAGCTCGTGAAGCGGGCGATCTCGCTCAAGGCGCTCGAGGCCGACGAGCCGCGGTCCTCCGGCAAGGACTACAAGCTCGCCTGCACGCTCAAGGCCGGCATCAGCCAGGAGCAGGCCAAGAAGCTCGGCAAGCTGATCCGCGACGAGGGCCCCAAGTCGGTCAAGGCACAAGTGATGGGCGAGGAGCTGCGGGTCAGCTCCAAGAGCCGCGACGACCTGCAGACCGTGCAGGCCATGGTCAAGGGCGCCGAGCTCGACTTCGCCGTCCAGTTCGACAACTACCGGTAGCCGCGATGGCCGATGCCGGCGCCGAGGTCTTCGACGAGCACCTCGACGCCTGGCTCGAGTGGCGAGCCACGCCCTGGGGGCGGATCCGCTACCGGGTGGTCGCCGAGACGCTGGCGCGCACCTGCGCCTCGCTCGGGTCGGGTCGCCTGCGAGTGCTCGACGTCGGCGGTGGTGACGGAGGCGACGCGCTGCCGCTCGCGCGGGCCGGGCACGACGTCACGATCGTGGACGTCTCACGCGTGCTGCTCGCGCAGGCGTCCTCCGCGGCCGATGCCGAGGGCATGCCGGTCACCTGCCTCGAGGCCGGGGTCGACGATCTCGACGGGTTGGCGCTGGGCACCTTCGACCTGGTCCTCTGTCACAACGTGGTGCAGTACCGCTCGGACCTCGCTGGGACGCTGGCCGTGCTGGCCCGGCACATCAGCTCGCGCGGAGCCGTGTCGGTGATTGCGCCGAACCCCGCGGCCGACGTCATGGCTGCAGCCATCGCTCACGAGGAGCCGGCTCAGGCGCACGAGCTGCTGAGCGCGACCCACCAGCGCACTGCGACGTTCGGGCGCGACGTACGCCGGATCCCGGTGCAGGACGCGGTCGACGGACTCACCTCGCTCGGCTTCTCGACGATGAGCACCTTTGGGATCCAGGCAGTGACCCATCTCGTACCGAACACGCGCAAGGGCGAGCCGGACTTCTACGCCGACCTCGAGGCGCTCGAGCTCGAGCTGTGCGACCGCGAGCCCTACCTGCGGGTGGCGCGGTTCTGGCAGGTCGTCGCGCACCGACGGCCCTGAAGCGCGTCAGTCGCGAGACTCGGGCGCGGGCACGGACGCCTCCCAGGCGGCCAGCCGGTCGCGTTCGTGGGTGAGGTCGTGCAGCGCGGGCTCGGCGTAGTCGAACTCCGGCGACCAGTGCAGCGCATCGAACGGGCACACCTCGACACAGATGCCGCAGTAGAGGCACAACGAGAAGTCGATCGCGAAGCGGTCGAGCACCGCGATGCTGCGCGGCCTTCGGTGCTCCTCGTCGGCGGGCAGCGTCTCGGTGTGGGACTCGATGTAGAGGCACCAGTCGGGGCACTCGCGCGCGCAGAGCATGCAGACGGTGCAGTTCTCCTCGACCAGCGAGATCACGCCACGGCTGCGCGCCGGCGGCGCGCTGCTGTGCGCGACATGGCCGGGCGCGTGGTCGTGGGCTGCGCTGACCTGGGCTGCACTGTCCTGGGCCGCGCTGTCCTGGGCCGCGCTCATGTGTCGCCCTGAGTCGGCCACTCGGCGGGGACGCCGGGAGGCTGGGTGCGCCGACGGGGCTTGCCGGTGGAGTCGGCTGGATCCTTGTCGCCGGGCCACGGCTTCGCGACCCGGGAGGCGAGGACGAAGTCCTTGCGCAGCGGGTGCCCGGAGAAGCCTGGGGGCAGCAGGAGCGCGGCGTCGTCGGCGTTGCCGGTGAAGGTGACGCCGAACATCTCGTGGGTCTCGCGCTC
>JANMMN010000309.1:0-2320 GCA_031373405.1 Actinomycetes bacterium | reverse complement strand
GGCCCGCGTCGTCTCCGACGCTGCCCCGCCCGCACAGTCGCCGCCCTTCGTGCCGCCGGCGGGCTCGGTCCTCGTCTCTGCCGCGCTCGGTGGCTCGATCACCGTCGGCGCCGCGACCCTCACCTTCGCCCCGGGCTCGCTGCCCGCCGACGCGTGGGTGGTCGTCTCCAGCTCGAACCGACCGGTCGCCGGCCTCCTGGTGGCCTCCCCGGTCTACGACCTCTTCGCCTACGACGCGGTCACCGGCGCAGAGATCCGGTCGTTCCTCGTCGCTCCCCGCCTCACGATCGGCGTCGGGACGGCAGCGACGACGTCCCGCATCTTCTACGTCGACCCCTCGGGTCGGCTCGACGCGATGCCCACCACCGTCGACACGACGACGGGCACGGTCTCCGCGCTCCTGCCGCACTTCAGCGCCTACACGTCGGGCTCACCCCTCGACGGCCTCGTGGCACCGATCGTCACCGCGCTGCAGCAGTACATCACCGACGCCGCTGCCGACCCGCGCACCCGGACGCTGTCCGACGTCAACCTGGGAGTGCTGACGGTCACCGCACCGACGATCTCCTGGTCGGGGCTCACCGGCTCGACCGGGAGCTACACCGTGACGGTGATGATCAGCGCCGTAATCGCGATCAACCTGACCCTCGGCGGGCGCAGCGTCGTCGGGTCAGCCGCTCTGTCCGGCTCGTACGTCGTGACCGGTGCGGCGCTCGACATGGGGACGTTCACGCTCGCGCTCGCGAACCTGCACCTGGCCGTCGCCGACGTCGCGGTCGTCGACGCCGCTACCGCGACCTTCACCCAGACCCCTGACGGTGACCTCGCGTTCCACGCCGACGGCGTGACCGCGACCTTCTCAGCCCCGGGCGGACCGACCCTTGCGATGTCGGCGACGTCCTTCGACCTGCTGGCCCTGGACGCGACCAGCGACCTCGCGTTCCGGCTCTCCGGTGGCTCGGTGAGCCTCACCGGCGTACCGCACGTGGCACTGTCCGGCACCGGCTGGGTGCTCGCCTACAACGGCACCGCCGGCGGCGTGACGCTCGGAGCCGTCCTCGTACCCGCGGCCGTCCTTCAGATCTCGGGCAGCGCCGCGCTCACGGTGTTCGGTCAGCCGTTGTCCGGCACGTTCACGGTGACCCGCACCGGCACCAACCTCACGATCGGGGTCACCGACCTCACCCTGGCCCTCGGCACGGGCTCCCCGGTCGCCAGCGTCAGCGGCGGCGTCGCGAGCCTCGTGGTCGGGCCGACCGGGGTCACCGGCAGCGGCGAGGCGACCGTCTCGATCCCCGGCATCCTGACCCCGACGAAGCTCGCGGTCGCCATCGACACCACCGTCGCCGGCGGCTTCGTGCGGGTGACTGCGACCTCGCTCGGGCTCACGATCGCCGGCGTCACGGTCACCACCGACATCACCGCCGAGCGCGTGGTCGTCGCCGGCACCGCGGTCACCCGGATCACGCTCGCCGCCGGCACGCTCGCGCTCGGGACGCCGACGCCGTACGTCTCCCTCGACCAGGTCGCGGGGACGCTGGCCATCTCGGCCGCCGGTGTGGCCGGACGCCTCACCGGCAACGTCGTGGCGACGACGCTGAACGGGGCGTTCGCGACGTTCACCGGAACTGACGGCGTCGCGATCAACACGACCTCGTCGGCCGTCGGTGACCTCCCGCCGGGGCCGTACCTGCGCGTCGAGGTGGCCGACGCGGTGCTGACCGTCGGCGCTCAGTCGATGACCGCCGACCTCGCGTTCGAGCGTCTCGCGTCGGGCAAGGTCAGGGTGGCGCTCTCGGATGTCAGGCTCACGATCGTCGCGGGCACCAAGACGGTCGCCTCTCTCACGGGAGGGTCCGGACTCGTCCTCCTGCTCGACGACGGGGCGATCGCGGGTCAGTTCGCCGGAGCGCTGACGCTCGACGTCGGTGCCGCGGCGACCGGTTCGTTCGTGGTGCAGCTCAACACCCGCCTCACCGAGGTCAGCGAGACGTTCCTGGTCGGCGGGCTGCCGACGACACTCGTGCTCGAGGGCGGTCCGTACCTGCGGGTCGCCGGCACCGGCATCACCCTCACGGTCCTCGGCCAGACGATCACCGGCGACGTCGAGGTGGTGCGCACCGCCACTGCCACCACGGTGACGGTCACCGACGCCTCGGTGGTCCTGGCCGGTGGGATCGCCAGCCTCACCGGAGCATCCGCCACCCTCACCGTCGTCGCCGAGGGGCTCCACGGCAGCATCGTCGGGACCGTGTCGCTCGCCGGGCCGGACGTGTCATTGGCGAAGGCCACGATCTCGGCCGTCCTGATCGCCGAGATC
>JANMMN010000248.1:0-3527 GCA_031373405.1 Actinomycetes bacterium | reverse complement strand
TGGCGCCTGCGCCACGGGAGGCGGGTCCGCCGATGAGACGGCGCTCGCTCCGGTTGGTTCGTTGGCCACGTCTTCCGCTCCTGATATCGGGGTCACTGCTGGCCGGCTCCGCTGGGCGCGGCCATTCGGCGGGACACAGTGCCGCCGTCGGGCCGCGCCAACGCCCTAGTCGCTAGTCGATCTTCGGGAACGAGGACTCCGGGCAGCCGGCGAAGGGCAGGTCCGCCTTGCCCACAGGCACGAGGCCGACATCCCAGGACTGCTGCTTGGAGCCCTTCCCGTTCAGCTTGTTCAGGGCAAGCTGCGCCGCGAAGGGAGTGGCGTAGAAGAAGCACTGCGCAAGCGACGAGGACACCCAGCCCGACTCGATGGCCGCCAGGGTCTCCGGCGTCGCATCCACTCCGAGCGTGAAGATGTCGCCGGGCTTCTTGCCCGCCTGCTCGAGTGACTTCGGCACCGCCGACAGGCCGGCACCCTCGATGAACCAGAAGGCCGTCGCCTCCGGGTACGCCGCCACCGCACTGGCGATCTTGGTCGCTGCTTCGGCGGGATCGGCGTTCGTGTACTGCACGGACAGCAGCTTCATGTCGGGAGAGTTCGCTGCTGAGTACTTCTTGAACGCATCCAGGATGACCACCTGGTTCGGCGTCGACTCGTTCGTCGAGAATGCGACTACCTTCGCATCCTTGCCCACCTGGGCAGCGATCGTCTTCGCAGCAACCTCACCGAACGTCTTGTTGTCGGATCCGACGGAGAAGTCCGAGTAGTCATCGACGCAACCACCGGTGGTGACCATGACGATGCCCTTTGCCTGCGCAGCCTTGACCGTCTTTTCGTACGTCTTCGGGTCGGCATTGCAGTAGAGGATCGCCTTGGCTCCCTGGGCGACGGCCTGCTCGATGAACGTGATCTGCTCGGGGATGTCGACCTTCGGACTGCCCGCAGTGAAGGCCTCGTACCCGATCTTGGGCGCGGCCTCCTCGAAGAGCTTCTGCGAGGTGTTGTAGAGATCGTAGGACGTCAAGATGTTGAGGTACCAGAACGGCGGCAGCACCGACGGGGAACTCGCCGCAGGCGACTCAGAGGCGGTGGAACTGGACCCGGTACTCGACGACCCGCACGCCGCCAGCACCAACGCCAGCGGAACGGCCAGGAAGAGCGCCGTCGGGCGCCCCATCCTTGTAAGCCTCATTCTACCTCCTAGGATCGATTCTGGAATCGGTTCCAGAATCGTTTTCGCTAGCCAACTGTCGTGAACCCACCTTGTCAATACCTGGCGTTGAATCGTGATCATCCGTCCCACTCGGCGACGAGTCGTCGTCAGGGCATGACCCACCCGCCGTCGACCACGATGGACTGACCCGTGATGAAGGAGGCCTCATCCGAGGCGAGGAAGGCGACCACGCCGGCCACATCCTCCGCAGTGCCGCGTCTCTGGATCGCCTGCTGCCCGAGGATCGACGACGAGTTCTCCAGGTCTCCGAACATCTCCACCTCGGCTTCTGTCCGGATGGCCCCGGGGACGACGGCGTTCACGGTGATCCCTTCCGGACCCAGCTCCCGGGCCAGAGAGCGCGTGAAGGCGTTCACTCCGCCTTTGGAAGCGGCGTAGTGCAGGACGCGGCTCTGACCTGTGAGCGACG
The DNA here is from genome assembly GCA_031373405.1 of Actinomycetes bacterium. Lineage (GTDB taxonomy): Bacteria > Actinomycetota > Actinomycetes > S36-B12 > CAIYMF01 > Longivirga. The sequence goes on along the minus strand of JANMMN010000248.1, from coordinate 1,884 downwards.
TGATCGATGACATGTTGATGATCCTGCCGCCCGCCGACTCGGCGAGAGCGTCGTGGCAGGACCGCAGCATCAGGAAGCAGCTGCGCAGGTTGACCGCCTGCACTCGGTCCCAGTCCTCCACACTGATGTCGCGCCAGTCGCGGTGGACATCCACGATCGACGCGTTGTTCACGATGATGTCGATGCCCCCGAACGCTGACAGCGTCCGCTGCGCTATCTCCTCCACATCCGACTCAACGGACACGTCTCCCGGAGTGACGATGCTGAGGCCGCCCATCGACTGGAGGAGCCGGTTGGTGGCCTCGAGCTCCGCGGCGTGAGCGCAGTCGTTGATCGCCACCGATGCGCCAGCGGCCGCCAGCCGCAGCGCGACCGCGCGGCCGATACCTCGAGCAGCGCCGGTCACGATCGCTGATCGAGACTCCAACGTTCTTCCTCTGTTCATCGGATCTCCAAGTCGCTGGCGTCGTCGATGGGACGCACGAAGCTTCGCGGGACGCGTCGTGTGAGTTGCTCCGCCGGTGGACGAGACGACGCTCCAGCCGCCTGCGTCGCGCGGACAGCCGGCCCGGCCGCTGTCACCAACGCGACCGCCCTGATCAGGTCGCGGTCCAGCCGCCGTCCATGACCAGCGAGGTGCCGGTGATGGCGCTGGCGTGCGGCGAGCACAGATACAGGGCGGCCGCAGCGACCTCCAGTGGTTCGATGAGGCGTTTGACCGACGACCGCTGTAGCAAGATCTCTGTGATGACATCCTCCTCGTCGATGCCATGCTGCACTGCCTGGGCAGCAATCTGGCGGGACACCAACGGCGTTCGGACATACCCGGGGCAGATCGTGTTGGAGGTGATCCCGTACGGCGCAGCCTCGATGGCCAACACCTTGGACAGCCCCTCAAGGCCGTGCTTGGCTGCCACGTACGCGGACTTGTAAGGCGACGCCCTCAGTCCGTGCACGCTCGAGATGTGCACGAGACGCCCCCAGCTCCGCTCACGCATCCCAGGAAGCGCTGCGCGGGCGAGCGCGAAGGGAGCGACCACCATGAGCCGGAGCATGTTCTCGAACGCATCAAGCGGGAAGTCCTCCACCGGGCTCACATGCTGGATGCCCGCATTGTTGACGAGAATGTCGCAATTCAACGCCAACGCCCCGAGTTGATCGGTGTCGACCAAGTCGACAACCATTCCTGCGCAACCCAGCCGGGCGCAGAGCTCGTCGAGCGCCGATTCGTCGTGATCGAGCGCTGTCACCTGCGCGCCGGCTTCCGTGAAGGCCCGTACGCATTCCTCACCGATACCGCCGGCCGCCCCAGTCACCACCACCCGGCGGCCTTCAAGACCCTGCATCGGCCCTCCGATTGGTCGTGGCAGATTCGGCTTTCGACGTCGCGTGGGGAGTCCGCGGCTGTGCTGTCGTGGCTGCGAGACCCGCTGCCTCGCGCCAGTGGAATCGTTTCCTGCATTGTGTTCGGCCGACCGTGACCTGTCAATGCACCGCGTCGACTCGCTCCGCACCAGGCTTCCCACCACCCTTGTCTTGACTCGTTCCAGATTTGAGCGAGAGAATCACCAAGTGCCCCCCACGTCCGAGGTCGAGCAGCTGCTGCGTGGCGCTGCCCTGCGGGTGACCCGGCCTCGGGTGTCCGTGCTGACTGCCGTGCACGAGCACCCGCACGCCGACACCGACTCCCTCGTGGGCGCCGTACGCCGTGACCTCGGCGAGGTCTCCACACAGGCCGTCTACGACGTCCTGCGGGCGCTGACCACAGCCGGGCTCGTCCGCCGGATCGAACCAGCCGGGTCCGTGGCCCGCTATGAGTCCCGCGTCGCCGACAACCACCACCACGTCGTGTGCCGGTCGTGCGGCGCCATCGCCGACGTCGAC
>JANMMN010000240.1:0-1646 GCA_031373405.1 Actinomycetes bacterium | reverse complement strand
CCGCGACGAAGTTGGACAACCCGTAGCTGACTGCCGCCGAGCTCGACGTCACGACCTTGGCGTCGGTGGCGGCGAGGAACGTGAGCACCGCAGCCTTGTGCTCCGGCGCGAGCGTGCGGCCGAAGAGGTTGGTTGCGACCGTGTCGACGAGCGCACCGTGGGTCGCGGGCAGCGTCGCGCCGACCGCGACGCTGAGCAAGGGGGGACGCACGACGTCCGACGGATACCAGCCGGCGACCATCGACAGTGCGTTGTTCCACCGGGTCAGGGTCGCGGCCGTGGACTGCCACTGGTCGGCAGTGTCGGCCTGCCCGGTCGGGAAGGGCTGTCCGAACGGGTTGTGCCCCGCGTTCTCCGCCATGTAGATCAGCTGACGGGGAGCGTCGAGGTTGGTCGGTGACGGCTGGATCGCCATGAGTCGCGCCGTCGCGACGAGGTGCTCGAACGGCCGCGCCAGCTTGGTGCCGACCGAGGTGCCGAACTCCGCGGAGGAGAAGAGCACGCGGAGCACGGGCACGATCGCGGTGTCGAACTTCAGGTACGTCGCGGCCAGCAGGTCGACGAGCCCTGGTGAGGGCGTGTCCGACACGAAGCGCACGGCGAGCTTGCGGGCGATGTGCCGGGCAGTGGCGGGGTGGCGCGCGAGGTAGGCGAACAGCGCGTCGGCGACGGCCTCGCCATCTGTCTCGCTCGTGTTGGGGTGGCTCCAGCCGAGCACCGAGACGGCGCCCACCCAGTGGTTCCACGGCTTGTACTCGAACTCGCCCGACTCGTTGTCGACGCTGAGCCCGGTGAGGACCCGAGCCGCGTTGAGCACCCCGACCTCGCCGTAGCCGCCGTCGACGCCGACGGTGTGCAGCTCGAGCAGCTCGCGGCCCTGGTTCTCGTTGGGGTGCTCGGCCGTCGAGTCGCGGTTGTTGAGGTAGGTGAGCATCGAGGGGTGCCGGCTGATGCCGCGCAGCAGGTCGGAGAACTTGCCGAGCGCGTCGGTGCGGATCGTGTGGGCGTAGTGCGCGCGTGAGTCGTCGATGTTGTCGCCGGGCACGGTCACGTTGAAGTGGTTGCCCCAGAAGTCCTCGAGCACGGTGAGCAGCTGTCGCTTGCTCCACAGCCCGCGTACGGCGAAGTCCGTCAGCACGGACTGCTGCTGCTCCCAGCCGTTGATCACGCCGGTGTTGATGTTGTGGCGGACCTTCCAGATGGGTGTCGACTGCGGGCTCATCCGGGCGAGGAGGGCGTCACAGGCCGCGTCGGGCACCGACGTGGGGTTGAGCTGCGCCTCGACCCAGGCGGCGTAGCCCATCGCGTTGACCTCCGCGAGCTCGGCCGGCGTCGGGCCGAACCCCGCGCGGCGCAAGACATGCCGGGCCGCGTCGTTGGTGTGGTAGACCGAGGCCGTCGCGAGCACCAGCGGGGTGACCACCTTGAATCCGGCTGTAGGGGAGCTGAGCGCGGCCGTGTCGGCGGCGGACTTGGCGTCGGCCGCGGCCTTGGCGTCTGCGGCCGCCTTCGCATCGGCGGCGGCCTTCACTGCCGCGGCCCGGGCAGCTGCGGCCCACGCGAGCTGGAGGTAACGGGAGTAGACCAGCGTCCCGGTCTTCCGGCTCCACACGTAGGGGACGAGCACCCAGGTGCCGGTGGCGTTG
>JANMMN010000220.1:0-4063 GCA_031373405.1 Actinomycetes bacterium | reverse complement strand
CACGGCGAGCGAGCCAGGAGTGGTGGTCATGACAGAGACGCTACCCACCACCTCCGACAGTGGCACCGCCCACAGATCCTTTGTCCACAAGCACTTTCGGCGATCTGGTTGCGTGTCCTACTTCGTACCGACGATGCACCGGGCAACGCCCCCGAGGCATGCACCACCCCCACACCGTCGAGGGCCACCGCCGAGACCAGGTCAGCAGCCTTCGTCAACGCCACCGTCAGATCCGCCGCCGACGCCAACGACACGTCAGCCCACGCCCCCACCGACGCCAACCGGGCCAGACACTGCGCATCGGAGACCACCCGCGCCGCCACCACCGCGAAATCCACGGCGAGCGAGCCAGGAGTGGTGGTCATGACAGAGACGCTACCCACCACCTCCGACAGTGGCACCGCCCACAGATCCATTGTCCACAAGCACTTTCGGCGATCTGGTTGCGTGTCCTACTTCGTACCGACGATGCACCGGGCAACGCCAGGGATGCTGACCTTGCCGTCTGCTTCGTACGGGCTGACCTTGCCCATCACGGCCTTGGCGATCCGCTCCCTCGCCGCTTCGTCGACCTGTGCAAGCGCGGCAACGGCGAGCGAGACGTGCTCACTGATCATCTCCCAGTACTCCTCCGGTGACCGGGTCACGAGCTCGAGATCGACGTCCCACTCCACAACGTCACGCAGCCCTGCTGCGTCGTACAGGGCACTGACGTATCCCGGGGCTGCGCAGCGGAACATGTTAGGTCCGTCCGGATCTGGCGGCACCAGTACGGTCTCCGTGCCGATCGCCTGCATGGCGATCGACGTCCACGGATTCTCCTCGGGCCTGACCCACACCGACGAGCACAGCCGTCCGCCCGGCTTGAGAACACGCGCGAACTCCGCGGTCGCTGTGGTGACGTCGGGGAGGAACATGTACCCGAATCGGACGGAGACGCTGTCGAAGGTGTCAGCGGCGAAAGGAAGGTCGTCGGCGCTGCACACCTGGGTCTCGACGTTGGTGATCCCTTGCGCGTTCGCCCGTCGCCTCGCGACCTCGAGCATCTCGGCGGAGAGGTCGGTCAGGACGACGTGTCCTCTCGGCGCGAGCGTCGCGACGGTCAGCCCCGGCTCACCGGTGCCGGCGGCGATGTCGAGGTGCTGCTGATCATCGGCCATGTCGAGACGGTTGATCATCGCGGTGCTGACCGGGCTCAGCTGAGCCATGATGACCGCGTCCCACTTCTCCCAGCCCGCCGAGAGCCCGGCCCACGCTTCTCGCTGACCGTCTCGGATCTCGTCGCCGCTCGGCATCAGCCCTCCAGCTGTCGGTGGCTCCCATCGAACACGACGAAACTCGTGGGCGGAGTGTTTGGTGGTCACTCGTGTCCCCCGCGTACGCAAGGGGCCGGTCCCGCACAGCCCGGACTCCGATCGGATCGCGCCTGGGTCGTTGTCCAACGGTCCGACATCTCACGCGGAAGGGTGCGAGGCGGGCGATGATGCGTGTGCGCACGCGGTCAGCGGGGAGCGAGCTCGGTGAGCACCCGGTCGGCGTTGTCGCGCGCAGCACCCGGGGCGACGTCGGCGCCGACCGTGTCGGCGTCCCAGTTGAGGTCGAGGAAGACCTCGGTGATGCCCTGCGCCCCGAGGTCCTCGATGTCCGAGCGGATCTGATCCGCGTTGCCCTGCAGGGGGATCCGGGCTTCACCAGAGGTCGGCGTACCCGTCAGGCGCACGACGCCGCGAACCACGAAGCGCAGCGCGTTGGCATCGCGGCCGGCCTCGAGAGCGGACGCCTTGATCAGGTCGACCGACTGGCCGATCGTCGTGAGATCCGTGCGGCTGCTGGAGATCCAGCCGTCGGCGATGCGACCGATGCGCTTCAGTGCTGCCTCGGCGCCGCCGCCCATGAGCAGCGGCGGGTACGGCGACTGCACCGGCTTGGGCTCGACGTGGGAGAGCGGCACGTCGTAGAACTCGCCGTGGAACTCCACCTCGCGCTGCGTCCAGATCGCCTTGAGGCACGCGACGAACTCCTCCGCACGCGGCCCGCGTCGCTCCATCGAGACGCCGACGGCCTCGAACTCCTGCGCCGACCAGCCCAGACCCAGCCCGACGTCGAGACGGCCGGTGCTCACGATGTCGAGGGTCGTGAGCGCCTTCGCCAGCACGATCGGTGCGTAGTACGGCGCCATCACGACCGCGATACCGAGCCGGATGCGTGACGTGACCGCCGCGACGTAGGACAACGCTGCGATCGGGTCGTGCACCGCGTGGTAGGCCGCACCCCAGTCGTCGTCGACCGGGTGAAGCAGCCGCTGGAAGGCCCAGAGCGAGTCGAAGCCGAGCTCGTCGGCGCGCGTGGCGACGTACCTCATGGTCTCCGGCGTCGCCCAGGTGCCGGAGACGGGGAGGCCGAGCCCGACGCGCACCGCCTACGCCTCGTCGAGCTGGTGGCCGCCGAAGAACATCAGCGGGTCGCTGAGCATCTCCAGCCCGATGCCGTCGGGGTCGCGCAGGTACATCGACTCCGGGATGCCGATATCCGGTCCGGCGTAGGGGATCCCCGTCGCATCGAGCTTGGCGCGGATCTCTTCCCAGCGATCCTGAGGCACCGAGATCGCGATGTGCTGCACCCCGCCGATCGCCTCGATCCCCGGCTTGAGGCCCAGCTCGGGGAAGTCGAAGAAGCCGAGCAGCGTGGAGTTGCCGACGTCGAAGAACAGGTGCGACGAGCCCGGGTAGTCGCGGTTCTCGACGAGCTCGACGAGCGGGAAGCCGAGCAGCCCCTGATAGAAGGCGATGGTCTGCTCGACGTCGGAGCAGATCAGCGCCGCATGGTGGATCCCTCGCCCCGGCGATGCGGGTCGCTCCGCGACGGGCACGAGGTATTGCTCGCGCAGCGCGTCGCGGCGGGCCTCGAGCTCGACGAGCTGGGCGTCGGTGGGCGGCATCGGCGTACTCCTTCGGGACGGGACCTGGTCGGACAGTAACGGCGGTCGCACCGGGCGGCGAGTGCTCGGCGACCGGCCCTCGCTGCGTGGCACCCTGAGTTGCGGAACAGATCGCGACCCTGGATAGTTGATCATTGAACTACTGCATCGACCAGGAGGTCACTCCCATGCCCGCCGTCACCGTCGACGACATCACCGTCCTGCCGCGGGTCCGCACGCCCGACCCGGGCCTCACGCCGGCGCGCCCCGTCGCGAGCGTGACGACCGCGCCGTCGGGCTTCGAGGGCGAGGGCTTCCCCGTCCGCCGGGCCTTCGCCGGCGTCGAGCAGAGCCTTCTGGACCCGTTCATCATGATGGACCAGATGGGCGAGGTGGAGTACGCGCCCGGAGAGCCGCGCGGCACCTCGTGGCACCCGCACCGCGGCTTCGAGACGGTCACCTACATCATGGACGGCGCGTTCATCCACCAGGACTCCCACGGTGGTGGCGGTGTCATCACCAACGGCGACACCCAGTGGATGACTGCCGGCAGCGGCCTGCTGCACATCGAGACGCCGCCGGAGCAGCTCGTCCTGAGCGGCGGGCTCTTCCACGGCCTGCAGCTGTGGGTCAACCTGCCGCGCTCGGCCAAGATGAACGCGCCGCGCTACCAGGACCTGCGCGCCGACGGTGTCGCGCTCCTCTCCTCCGACGACGGCGGCGCGCTGCTTCGCGTCATCGCCGGTGACGTCGGCGGGCACGTCGGACCGGGATCGACGTACACCCCGATGACCATGGTGCACGCGAGCGTCGCGGCGGGCGCGTCGATGACGCTCCCGTGGCGCCGTGACTTCAACGCGCTGGCCTACGTGCTCTCCGGTCGCGGCACGGTCGGGCAGGAGCGACGCCCGGTGCGCACCGGGCAGCTCACGGTCTACGGCCAGGGGGGCAGCATCACCATCGCGGCCGACCCGAGCCAGGACGCCAACGCGCCCGCCCTCGAGGTCGTGCTGCTCGGCGGGGCACCGATCCTCGAGCCGGTCGCGTGGTACGGCCCGTTCGTGATGACCACTCAGCGCGAGCTGATGCAGGCCGTCGAGGACTTCCAGCAGGGTCGCCTCGGCGTCATCCCCGCCGACGGGATCC
>JANMMN010000216.1:0-6719 GCA_031373405.1 Actinomycetes bacterium | reverse complement strand
GGTCGGCGACGTCGAGTCCGGCGTCGGGGTGGTCGGCTACGAGGTGCTCTGCCGCCCGCACTACCGCGCGCGGCTCACCGCCTCGGGGAGCAAGAGCGCGAGCCTGTCACCCGACCCGCTGCCGTTCGCCCCCTGAGCCGGCGTTCAGCGCTCTGGGTTCTTGGTGCCGAACAGGATCTCGTCCCAGCTCGGCACGGACGCCCGCGCCTTGTTGCCCTTCGCCGCATCGCCGGCGGGGGCGGGCGTCGGGCGCGCGGCCTTGCGCCGCTCACGCCGGGACGGCTTGCTCGCCTCCGGTCGGGCGAGACCGGGCAACGTGTCGTAGAGGTCGTCCAGCGGTGCAGAGTCGTCGGGCTCGACGGGAGGGCGGTCGGCGAGGTCGACCACCTCGGCACCTGAGTGTCGCTCGACGATGGCGGTGAACGCGGCGTCGGGGTCGTGGGAGTCGTCGTCCCACGTGTCGACATCCTCGTCGTGGGCAGGGAGGCCGACGAGGTGCGGACGCCCCGGCTCGAGCGGCTCGTGCTCGACGCTCTCGGGGCGTTCCCCGAGCAGCCAGCTGCTCGCCGAGTCGTCCGACACGATCGTCCGGCCGGCGGGGTCATAGACCCACAGCGCCGCCGTCGGACCGACGACGGCGCTGTCGGCCGGCTCCCACGAGGCGAGCAACGACCAGCGACCGTCCTCCCGTCGCCACGCGTCCCACTCGACCACGTCGGTGTCGACCCCGCCGAGGGCGAGGGCGTCGAGCACCAGAGCTTCGAGCGTGCGGTCGTGGGTGCGCAGCTCGACCTCGAGCGCCTGCGCGGCGATGAACTGTCGCTCGGCGATCACGGGTCCCGCGAAGCGCAGCACCCGCTCGATCGGGAGCCCGGAGCTGGCCGCGATGTCGTCGGGCGTCTGGCCGAAGCGGACTCGCTGCTGGATGTCCTTGGGGGTTGTGCCGTCGAGGGCGATCTCGAGCTGGCCGAGCCGGCTGCGGTCGCGGCGTACGGCCGACTCGAGCCGCTCGTCGCACGGCACGACGTAGCGGGTGCCGTCGCTGCTGCTGAGCACCAGCGACGTGCCGTCGTCGGAGAGCCCGACGAACGCCAGCTCGCGCATCTGAGTTCCTCCGATGGACGTGCCCCAGGGATCTGCCCATGGGGCAGGGTGTGCCCTGACAGTCTCGCCCGCCCGGGCCGTCGGGTCGAGGACCGCCACGCGGGAACCCCTGCACGGGCTGACTGCGGTCAGTCGACGGCGTGCGCGGAGGCCCAGGCCCTGGTCAGTCCGGGAGAGGCCACGAGGACCGTCAGGAAGGTCAGCACGGCCGCCGCCGAGCAGATCCAGTACGCCGTGGACGCCCCGGCGGTGTCGATGACCCAGCCCGAGAGGGCGGCCACGATGGCGATCCCCACGCCCAGCCCGGTGTTGGACCACACGAGGCCCTCGGTCATGCGCGCGTTCGGGACGAGCCGCTCGATGAGGGCGAACCCGCCGATGAGCACGGGGGAGACGGCGAGCCCGGCCAGCAGGCACTGCAGGCCGAGCACCCAGGGCGAGCTGATGAAGGGGAAGCCGATCGTGGCCAGGGCGAGGAACGCGGATGCGTAGAGGAACTGGCGGTGCAGGGGTGTGCGCAGGTGCAGGGCACCGAGCACGAGCCCGGAGGCGCCGGAGGCGAGGGCGTAGAGGCCGAGGAATAGGCCGGTCCACCCGCGCAGCCCGGCTTCGTCCGCGAAGGCGACGGTGACGACCTCGAAGGCGCCGAAGATGGCGCCGAGCCAGACGAACGCCAGGGTGACGCCGAGCACGCCGGGGAAGCGCAGGGCTGAGCCCTCGCCGCGGTGAGTGCTTCCGCCCGACCGTGGCTCGGTGGCCCGGTTGCGCACGAAGAGCACCGTGCCGACGACGAGGAGGATGACGACCGCGACCAGGGCTCCGTAGTCGACGACCGACACCGCGAGCACCGTCGCGAGCGGTGGCCCGGCGACATAGATGATCTCGTCGAGCACCGACTCGAACGCGAAGGCCGTGCGCAGCGCTGGAGGCTCACCGGCCAGCAGGAAGGCCCAGCGTGCCCGCACCATCGCGCCGAGGTTGGGGAACAGCCCGCCCGAGAAGATGACCGAGGCGAACAGCGACCACGTCGGGGCGTCGGCCTTGACGAGCAGGATGAAGGCGACGAGCCCCAGGCAGTGACCGGTCACCAGCAGCGGCAGCACCCGGCTCTGGCCGAAACGGTCGGCGGCGCGGCCGAACATCGGACCGAAGGCCGCGTTGGCGAGTGCCCCGGTCGCCGACAGGCCCCCGGCCAGCGCGTAGCTGCCGGTCTGGGAGGAGACGAGGAGCACCTCACCGAGACCGATCATCGACATCGGGAACCGGGCGAGGAACGCCGTGCTCGACATCGCGAAGGCACCGGGGCGACGCAGGATCTCGGTGTAGGCGCTCAGCACGTCTCGACGCTATCCAGAGGACGGTCGCGCCGACCAATCCGTTGCGGCGCCCCGGCCCAGGGGATGCGTCCTGGTCGGTGGGTTGCGAGGATCCTCTCGTGACCGTCTCCGGCCCGCGCGGCTCCTACGACGCCCTGCTCCTGGTCTCCTTTGGCGGACCCGAGGGGCCGGACGACGTCGTGCCCTTCCTCGAGAACGTGACTCGGGGCCGGGGGATCCCGCGCGAACGGCTGCTCGAGGTCGGGGCGCACTACGCGGCGTTCGGCGGCGTCTCGCCGATCAACACCCAGAACCGTGCACTGCGCGAGGCGATCCGCCTCGACCTCGCCGACGCCGGGGTCGAGCTGCCGGTCTACTGGGGCAACCGCAACTGGGGACCGTACCTCGTCGACGCGCTTCGCGAGATGCGCGCGGACGGGGTCACGCGCGCGCTCTGCTTCGTCACCAGCGCCTACGCGTCGTACTCGGGGTGCCGGCAGTACCGCGAGAACCTCGCCGACGCGCGGGACGAGGTGGAGTCCGACGGGCTCGGCGACGCTCCGGAGCTCGACAAGCTCCGCCACTACTTCGACCATCCCGGATTCCTCGGACCCCTCACGGACGGCGTGCTCGACGCGGTGGCGCGGTCAGGTGTCGACCTGCCGCGGCTCGTGTTCACGACGCACTCGATCCCGACCGCCTCGGCGGAGTCCAGCGGCCCCGAGGGCTCGGCGTACATCACGCAGCACCGCGCGGCTGCCGGCCTGGTCGCCGCAGAGGTGGCGCGCCGCACGGCCGTCGAACCGACCTGGGACCTCGTCTACCAGTCGCGATCCGGCTCGCCGGGGGTCCCGTGGCTCGAGCCCGACATCGTCGACCAGCTCTCCGACCTGCGCTCGCGCGAGTGCGCCGGGGCGGTGATCGTGCCCATCGGGTTCGTGAGCGACCACATCGAGGTCGCCTGGGACCTCGACACGGTCGCGCTCGACCACGCGGCATCGATCGGGCTGCCCGCTGTGCGCGCCGCCACGGTCGGGACCGATCCGCGGTTCGTCGCCATGGTGCGCGAGCTCGTCCTCGAGCGTGTCGGCTCGGTGGAGTCACGCGCCCTCTCGCCGCTCGGCCCGTCGCACGACGTCTGCCCGGTGGGCTGTTGTGCCAACCCCCGCGGTCCGCGTCGGGCCGCCTGCGGATCGGACTGATCCGGCCCGCGTCGCCCTTCCGATGCGCGAGTGCGGCAGGATCGGGACGTGCACATCGACTACGACCCGGACCTGCTCGACGAGCTGCACGACCTGGCCATCGCCACCGCGATCGAGGTGGCATCCGTCGCGCTGGAAGGTCGCCGCAGCGGCGTGATCGTCGCCGACACCAAGTCGAGCGCGACCGACGTCGTCACGGAGATGGACCGACGCAGCGAGGCGCTGCTCGTCGACCGCATCCTGACCTCCCGGCCCCATGACGGGCTCCTGGGTGAGGAGGGTGCCGACCACGTCGGTTCGAGCGGCGTGCGCTGGGTGATCGACCCCATCGACGGCACCGTCAACTACCTCTACGACCTCCCGTCCTGGGCGGTGTCGGTGGCGGCGGAGATCGACGGCATCACGGTGGTCGGCGTCGTCGCGGCTCCGGCGCTGGGGGAGACCTACGTCGCCGTCCGCGGTCGCGGCGCGCGGCTGCACGATGCGCACGGTGTGCGCACGCTGCGGGTCAACGACCCGGTCGAGCTGCCGCAGGCCCTCGTGGCGACGGGGTTCGGGTACACCGTCGACCGGCGCCGAGGTCAGGCCCGGGTGGTCTCGGAGGTCATCCCGGCCGTCCGCGACATCCGCCGGGGAGGCGCCTGCAGCATCGACCTCTGCTCGCTGGCCGCAGGCCGCGTCGATGCCTACTACGAGCGGGGGCCGCGGGCATGGGACCTGGCGGCCGGGGGGCTGGTGGCGCTCGAGGCAGGTGCGAGGGTCGAGGGTCTCCAGGGGGCGCCGGCCGGCGAGGACCTCATCATCGCCGCCGGGCCACATCTGTTCCGAGACCTCCACGACCTGCTCGCGACGCTGTCCGCGGACGCCGACTGAGCATCGCTAGATGATCTGCCTTAGCTCTCGTCGGTACCAGTGACCGTTGTGGACGTACATGTCCACGGCGTACCGGAAGGCGCCCGGCTCGACGGCGTCCTCGCGGATCGAGCAGGGCACGCCGAGGGCCATCGCGCGCGACGGGATCTCGGTGCCGTTGGGCACGAGCGCGCCAGCACCGACCAGCGCACCGGTGCGGACCACGACGCGGTGCAGCAGGACCGAGCCCGAGCCCACCAGGCAGGAGTCCTCGACGGTGCAGCCCTCGAGGTGCGCGTTGTGCCCCACGACGCAGTCATCGCCGATGATCGTCGGATGCTCGGCCGTGCAGTGCACGATCGTCCCGTCCTGGATCGACGTGCGAGCGCCGATCCGGATGCTGCCGTGGTCGCCGCGCAGCACCGCGGTGGGCCAGACGGTGGACTCCGGGCCGATCTCGACGTCACCGATCACCACCGCGTCGGGATGGACGAAGGCGGTCGGGTCGATCCTGGGGGCGCGGACACCGAGGGCGTAGATCGGCACGTCGGGCTCCTGGGTCTGGGTAAGTGTGCTGGTCAGGGCGGTGCGGGCCTCGCATCGTGCGAGGGTGTGACCCATCCCACCATCCCGCAGGGCGAGACGTACGGGGGGTCGTCTCGCAGATGTCACCTACGTCGGGCACAATCCCCGCACGCGACGACGGGAGCGCCGGGGATGAATCCGCGCCCTCCAGACGTTGACGGGCTGCACGACGATCCACGAGAACCACCCACGACGCTAGGCCCCGCAGGACACCGCACGCGAAGCCGAGGACAGCATGGCCACCGATTACGACGCCCCCCGCAAGACCGACGACGAGCTCGCCGAGGACTCCCTCGAGGAGCTCAAGGCGCAGCGCGCGAACAAGGCCGGCTCGAGCGTCGATGTCGACGAGGTCGAGCTCGCCGAGAATCTCGAGCTGCCCGGCGCCGACCTCTCCGACGAGTCACTCACCGTGCGCGTGCTCCCGCGCCAGGCCGACGAGTTCACCTGCTCCAAGTGCTTCCTGGTGCACCACCGCAGCCAGCTCGCCAAAGAGGTCAAGGGCGTTCCGATCTGCCGCGACTGCGCCTGAGCGCGGGAGGGTGACCGGATGACCGACCCGTCGACCGGTCGCCCCGAGCCCGTCCCGGCACCACCTCCGTCAACGCTGGACCGTGGGGACGACGCGCACCTGTCCCAGGACCAGGCTCGCGAGCTGGCCGACATCGTCGGACGGCTCAGCGACGACCACGTCGGTCGAGCCGATCAGGCCCGGCTCATGGTCCGGTTGTCCCAGCTCGTGGGGGAGCGGGCCCGCACCGCCGGTGCGAAGGCGCTCACGAGCGGTCGGCTCCTGGCCGACCTGCTCGTGGATACGGCACCGCACATCCCGGTGCGTGACCTCGACGCTCTCGTCGAGCACCACCACGGCCTCACAGGTGAGGCGCTCGCCGATGCTCTGGTGCGCAATGCCGTGCGCGCCACCACCAGCATCGGCGCTGCTGGCGGTGCGGTCGCCGCCGCGCAGTGGGCGGCGATGCCCCTGCTCATCACGGTGCCGCTCGAGGTCGTGGTCGAGACCCTCGCCGTCGCCGCGGTCGAGGTGAAGCTCGTCGGTGAGCTGCACGCGGTCTACGCCGTGCCGGTCCTCGGCACCGGATCTCAGCGGGCGATGTCCTTCGCCGGGTCGTGGGCGGCTCGTCGCGGGATCGACCCGCTCCGGCCGTGGACCATCCCCAACGTCCTCGGCATCGCCGGGCGCGCCGCGCTGGGCAAGCGCATGATCGCCCGTTTCGCACGCAACCTCGGGACCGTGATCCCCTTTCTCGTGGGGGCAGTGGTCGGCGCCCGGGTCAACAACACCGAGACCAAGCGTCTCGCCGAGACGATGCGCGCCGACCTTCGTCGGGTCAACGCCGAGAACGGGTCCGTCCCGCCGAACGCCTGAGCAAACGGCGTACGCGGATCAGTCCGTCACGCGGGTGGGTGCGGTCATCCGGTCGATCGCGACGTTGATGATCGCGATGGCGGCCGCGGTGCTCGCGGCCCAGATGATCACGCGCCGCATCGATGCGTCGGGGTCACCGGCGCTCGGTGGCCGAGTGCCCGTCGACCTCACGTACACCGCCTCCATCGCCTTGCGCACGGCCCAGGCGGCCCCGAGGGCCAGGAATGGCGCAGCGAGCTTCGCTGCGGTCGACGCCTCGACCAGCTCGCCGTC
>JANMMN010000208.1:0-2599 GCA_031373405.1 Actinomycetes bacterium | reverse complement strand
CTGCGCATCGCGGCTGCGCGCCCCGATCGTCGCGGCAGTCAACCCGGACGTCCTTGTGATGAGCCTCGATCACCTCTCGCTGGCGAGTTCCAACCGGTGCCCCAGCACTCGACGTGCGGCAGCATCGGGCGCACCCGGGCGCCAGCGTTGACTGGGGAACCATGCCTCCCGGGATGCGAGGCTTGGTGGGAGATCGGCTCAGGCACCCCGGGTCAACGACCGCGGAGCACCGAGACCACATCGGCGAGCACCCCGTACGCCGTGGATCGGGGCGTCAGGTCGTGGCCGATCACTGTGAGCCCCGGCATGAGGTCACCCTCGAAGTGCAGGCCGAGGGCCATCGAACCGAGCCCGGCGAACGGGTCGTCGCGCTGGAGCCGCGCGGGCGCGACCCGGCCGCTCACCTGACCGTCCACCGACTCGACCAGCGCGACGAGCCTGATGGGTGTGCCCTCGCCGGCAGCGGTGCGCACGTCGTCCTCGTCGAGGTCGCGGATCCCCGTGACCTCGAGGTCGGCGAGGCGCAGGTCGGCGCCCATGAGCACGTTGGCGATCGCGACGACCTTGACCGCGGCGTCGAGCCCGTCGACATCGAGGCTCGGGTCGGCCTCGGCGATCCCGCGTCGTTGCGCCTCGGCGACGCCCTCGGCGAACGTGGCACCGGCCTCGATCGCCTCGAGGATCACCGAGGTCGTCCCGTTGAGGAGACCGCGCACGCGGGTCGGGCGTTCGAGCGGCAGCGACTCCCGGTAGAGCGAGTAGACCGGGAGGCAGTCGGCCGTGGCCGACTCGAAGCGGAACCGTACGCCGCGGTGCTCGGCGAGGTCGGTGAGCTCACGGAACGCGTGCACGATCGGTCCCTTGTTGGCGGTGACCCCGTGGATGCCGCGCTCGAGCGCGGTGCGCAGGAAGCCGACGGCCGGTTCCCCCGCCACGAGATCGACCGGGCTGAGCTCGATGAGGACGTCCGCGCGGGCGCGTTCGAGCCAGGTGCCGATGCCGTCCACGTCGTACGGCTCACCTGCCGGAACACGACCGTCGTCGAGGTCTGCGAGGTCGAGGCCGTCCGCGTCGGTGACGAGTCCCAGGCTCCGCGACGCGACGCCGGTGATCCGCAGGTCGAGGCCGTACTCCTCGCGCACCTGGTCGCCACGCTCGCGGAGCAGGCCGACGAGGGCGTGCCCGACGTTGCCGAGACCGATGACGGCGAGGCGCCGGACGACGGGTGCGGGATCATCCACGACGGGGCTCATGGACCAGATCTTGCCGGGCAGGACCGCCGACCGTTCACCCGACCGGCCGACACGCCGGTCGGACCGGCACGCCGATGGGAACGAGACCACTCCCCCGGCCGAGGAGCGCCCATGACCAGCACCCCGAACGATGCCGTCCCCCCCAGCGCCCTCGCCGGACCGGACTGGGCCGCGCTCGAGGACGAGCTCGCGCCGATCTGTGACGAGCTCGCGGCCCGCTACGCCGCCCTCTACGACCCTGCTCGTCGCCGCAGCGCCTACCTCACGCACCTCAGGGACATCCGCGCGAGAGACGAGCAGCAGCGCGTCGAGCGCGAGACCGCGAGGCAGGCGGCCGCACGCGCAGCCGTCGAGGCCGCGGTCCGCGCTGCGAGCGTCGAGGCGGGGCTCTCCCTGCCCGGGCTCGAGACGCCGACGAGCGAGGCGGTTGCCTCCACGCCCGACACCGCACGCACGCCGACGCTCACCCTCCTGCCCGCCTGGAGCTGATCCGCGCGCGGGCCGGACCGTCGCGCACGGTCAGCCGGTCGCGTGCTCCGCCAGCAGCGCGAGGAACACAGCGCCGTACTTCTCGGCCTTGACCGGGCCGATGCCGTTGACGGCGAGCAGCTCGTCGGTCGTGCGCGGCTTCCTGGCGACGAGCTCCCAGAGCGTGCGGTCGGGCAGCACGACGTACGCCGGGACGCTCTCCACGTCGGCGATGACGCGGCGCTCGGTGCGTAGGACGTCGAAGAGCGCCTGGTCAGCCTCGGAGGCACCGGCGCCCGCCTCGGATCGTGACCTCGAGGACGCGCGAGCACGAGGGGGCGCGGCCGAGATCCTGCGCAGCTCGACCCTCTCGTCGCCGTCGAGGATCGGTCGAGCGGCCTCGGTGATGGTGAGCGCACCCATCCGGGACGGGTCGGGTGAGAGCACGGAGCGCGCGACGAGCTGCCGGATGATCGAGCGCCACTCGCGCTCGGCCAGATCGGTGCCGATGCCGAAGGTCGGCAGCTGGTCGTGGTCCCAGCTCTCGACCTTCGACGTGCGCTTGCCGAGCAGGACGTCGATGACGTGACCGGCACCGAAGCGCTGACCGGTGCGGACCACAGCGGAGAGCACCTTCTGTGCCGGCACCGTCGCGTCCCACAGCTCGGGCGGGCTCAGGCAGGTGTCGCAGTTGCCGCAGTCGCCGGACTCCTCGTCGAAGTAGGCGAGCAGCAGCCGGCGACGACACGTGGCGGCCTCGGCGTAGCCGAGCATCGCATCGAGCTTCATCGAGTCGACCCGCTGGTGCTCGGGCGAGCCGTCGGAGCTCATGATGAACGACCGCTGCTGCACGACGTCGGCGAGGCCGTACGCCATCC
>JANMMN010000233.1:0-2964 GCA_031373405.1 Actinomycetes bacterium | reverse complement strand
GCCACTGGAGCATCACCCGAGCACCCGACACCCGCCCCGGCCAACCCGGCCACTGGGCACTCGACCCACCCCGACGCCGGCCCTGACCGCGCACCGCGACCAGGGCGCACCACCCGTCGTCGCACTGCCGCATCCCCGCCGCTACTCGTCAGGTGCCAGTGCCTGCGCGTCACCGGTGACGCACGGACACTGGCGTCTCGGGGTGGACGGCGTCCCGTCGTGACTGGTTGGGTACGCGCATGGCTCACGTCGCGCTGATCCACTCCGTCCTCGGCATCCGTCCTGGCGTCCTCGACGCCGCTGAGCGGCTCCGCGCCGACGGCCACGAGGTGCACGTACCGGATCTCTACGGCGGTCGCGTCTTCGACACCTACGAGCCGGCCATGGCGTACGCCGAGGGCGAGCTCGGCCATGCCGAGCTGCATCAACGCGCGGAGCAGGCGGTGGCCGCGCTGCCGGACGGGTTCGTGTCGATGGGGTTCTCGCTCGGGGCGATGGTGGCAACCCGGCTGGTGACGGTGCGCCCCGTCTCCGGCGTCGTGATGCTCGGCGGCGCGATCGCGGTCTCCTGGTTCGACGGAGCGAGCTGGCCCGTCGGTGTGCCGGCGCAGACCCACTCCACGGTCGGCGACCCGTGGCGCGACGACGCGGACATCGAGCTCACGCGCCGCGACGTCGAGGCGGGCGGCGGCACGCTCGAGGTCTACGACTACCCGGGGACCGGGCACCTGTTCACCGACGCCTCGCTCCCCGACGAGCACGACGCCGACGCCACCGAGCTGCTGTGGAGCCGCGTGCTCCCGTTCGTGGCTGCTCTCGGCTGAGCGCCCGTCCTAGGCTGGGGGAATGGACACCGAGGATCTCCGTGTGGCGGTGTTCGAGTCCTTCAGCCGCACCGGCCGGCCCCCCGACCTCGATGGTCTCGCCGCCCGGTTCGCCGTCCCGGTGGCCGAGGTCGACGACGCACTGCGGGTGCTCGCCGAGGGCCGTCACGTCGCCCTCGGAGCGGACGGGTCGATCCTCATGGCTCACCCCTTCTCGTCGGTGCCGCTCGGGTTCTCCGTCATGGGGAGGACCACGCTGTGGTGGGGCGGTTGCGCCTGGGACTCCTTCGCCCTCCCGCATCTGCTGCCCTGGGAGGACGAGGTAGTCGTCGCCACACGGTGCCCTGCCTGCGGTCGCTGCCATGCCTGGTCGGTCGGGACGCATGCACCACCCGACGGCGACCAGGTCGCGCACTTCCTGGTCCCGGCGGTCCGCATGTGGGACGACGTGGTTCACACGTGTGGCAACCAACGGATCTTCTGCTCACGAGACTGCGTGCGCACCTGGCTCCACGACACCGGTCAGGACGAGGGCTACGTGATGGACCTGCCCACGCTCTGGAACCTCGCCGCGCACTGGTACGAGGGTCGGCTCGATCACGGCTATGTGCGGCGCGAGCCGTCGGCGGCCCACTCGTACCTGAGGAGCGTCGGACTGGCCGGACCCTTCTGGGGCCTCTGAGCACCAGCCCAGCCCACCTGGGTCGATGAGCTGCGGGGCTACGGCGCGAGCGGGAGGTAGTCGACGTCACCGTCGACTGCGGCGTACACCTGCGGGCCGATCGGGCGCCGCATCTCCTCGGCGATGTGCCCGAGGAGCCCGGCCGAGCGCGCGAGCAGCGCGAAGCCGCGCAGGATCTCGGGGGCGAAGCCGAGGTCCGAGAGGGCCGCGCCGCAGACACCGGCGCCGTTGAGCGGCAGCGTGCGACCGAGCTGCTCGGGGTGCACCCGGCCGAGCGCGGCGAACAGTCGCAGGTGCGGGCCGAGCACACCCTCCTCCTCGGCGACCGCGAACAGCACGGGCGTACGGGGATCACCGTCCTTGTGCACCGGGTGCCCGAGCCCGGGTACGAAGCGCCCTGCGGCGCGCACGCGGGCCAACGTCTCGCGGGCGACGGCGTCGTACTCCTCATCGGTGCTCGGTGCGGTGCCGCCCTCGGCGACGTGGGTGGCGAGCGCGTCGGCGAGGAAACGACCGCAGTCCTCGGTGACCCCGAGGTAGCGCGAGCCACCCCCGAGCAGCCCCGCAGCCATCGCGCCCTGCACGGACTCCGGTGCGCCGGTGAGCGTGAGCCGCGCAGCGATGACGGTCGGGGTGAGGCCGTGGTCGGCCAGCGCGACGAGCACCGTCTCGAACACCCGCGCCTCACCAGCCGTCGGACGTCGCTGCGCCACGAGCCAGTAGGCGAGCTCGGCGAAGCCGACATTGCCCATCAGGTCGCCGGCGAGGTCCTGCCCGAGCAGCGTGATGGAGGTGCGGTCGGACGTTCCGATGGACGTGGCGTAGCTCATGGGCGGATCCTGGCACGGGCCCCACGACCGCGCCTCGCGCACGGGACTGATCGCGGAGCGGATCGCTCGCGATCAGTGGCGGACGCGAGTCTCGCGGGTCACGCCGTCAGCTCGGCGTCGTACTCCTCGGGCGGGTGCCCGGTGGGAAGTCGGTGCGTGGCCACGCGCTGCGTCGGGGTGCGCGGCAACGCGTCGACAGCCTGCCAGAACCGCGGCACCTTGAACGCGGTGAGCCGCTCGGCCGCCCACGCCCGCAGCACGACGAAGTCGGGAGCGGCACCGTCGACCGTGACGACGAAGGCCTTGACCTCGTCCTCGGTGAGCTCCGACGGCACGGCGACGACCGCGCACTCCAGCACCGAGGGGTGCGAGCAGATCGCCTCCTCCACCTCGGCCGGTGAGAGGTTCTGGCCGCGTCGGCGGATCACCTGCTTCTTGCGGGCGACGATCGTGAGCGTGTCGTCGTCGTTGACGTTCACGAGGTCGCCGGTGCGCAGCCAGCCGTCGACGAACGCAGCGGCCGTCTCCTCGGGCATGCCCCAGTAGCCGGGTGTCACGACCGGGTTGCGCAGCAGCAGCTCGCCCGTGCCGCCCGGGCCTACCTCGGCACCGTCGTCGCCGACGACCC
>JANMMN010000182.1:0-2014 GCA_031373405.1 Actinomycetes bacterium | reverse complement strand
CCGGCGAACCTCCTGGGGCCTGCTGACCGATGAGGGTGATCCCGGTGAAGCGAGACAGGTCGAGAGAGTTGGGGTCGGTGCCGACGAGCGGGGAGTGCTCCCGGACGCGGAGCCGGTAGAAGCCGTCGGTGAGGTCGTAGTGCTCGGCGACCGTGTGGGCGTAGCGGCTCAGGTCCGGCGGCTGCGAGTCGGGGGTGCGCACCGGAAGCACCTTCGGCCCGAGCCACGACACGACCGCGACCGTGGCGAGCAGGAGCGGCACCCCCATCACCGTGAAGGAGAAGAACGAGAAGCCCGTCGTGCCGGCCTCGTCCGCCGCATCCGCGATCAGCACGTTGATCGGGCTGGCCGTGAGGATGAGCAACGATCCGCAGCTGCCGGCGTACGCCATCGGAAGCAGCATCCGTCCCGGCGCGACACCGAGCCGCATGGCGATCACGACGACCATCGGGATGAGTGCCGCGGCAGCACCGTTGAGCGTGATGAGCGCACTCATCACGGCGGCCATCAGCATCACCGCGATGAGGGCGCGCTGCGGTCGGTCGCCGATGGCGGCCAACAGCCGTTGACCGGCCCACGTGGTCACCCCGGCGGAGTCGATGGCCTCGCTCACCACGAACAGCGACGCGATGAAGATGACGACCGGGTCGCCGAAGCCGGAGAGCGCTTGCTCCACGGTGAGCACGCCGGTGAGGTAGAGGGAGAGGCTGGTGAGGATCGCGACCGCACCGACCGGCAGCCGGTTCCAGACGAAGAGGGCGATGACGGTGAGCAGGACGAGGAGACTGATCGTCGACTGCTCCATGGCTCCTCCAGGCTGTGCGGCCCACCTGCACCTGCACCTGCGCGTTGCGCCGGCTCAGGCGACCCTAGGGCCAAACAGTGCTAGACACAGCCTGGCGTCGCGAGACCGGAGCGGCCCTGCACACGACACAACAAGAGACGCGATGTCCACGACCGACACCGCGGCGGCCGAGAGCCAGCACCTCCGCTGCCCACCGAATCACTGAGGAGACCTCATGTCCAAGGCCGTCATCAACGCCCTGCCCGAGTCCGAGTGGCTGCTCATCAGGGAGACCGAGCGCGCCGCACTCGCGGAGCTCACGGAGGACGAGCTCATCGAGCTGCACACGCGGATCCGTCGGGCCCGATCGAAGTACGTGAAGAACTACCGCCGTGCAGCGAGCGCGAAGGTGTCGGCCGTCGGGGGACGGGGCAAGGCCCGCCCGCAGAACACGCGCGACCGCGACCGCGCCGAGGTGTTCGAGGATGCACTCGCCCGGGTGAGCAGTGCGCTGTCGACGGCGGCGAAGCTCAGCGCGGCCGAGCTCAAGGCGGTACGGCTGGCTGATGCGGCCGCCGCCAAGGCTGGCGTGTCCCCGGCGAAGGCTGCGGCCGGGGGTTCGAAGGTGTCTGCCGCACCACGTGCCCCGGCCAATCCCCGCAAGGGTGATCGCAGCACGGTCTCCCCGCGCAGCCTCAAGCGGGGGGCGAGCTCGGCAGCCGGCGGCGCTCGTCGTCAGGCCAAGCGGGACGCGCGCTGATCGTGAGCCAGGGACCGGAGCCGGATCAGGTGAGCGACGAGCAGCGGGACGTCGGTCGTCCGACGCGGCCCTGGCTCAAACCGTTGGTGCTCGTCGTGGTCTCGATCCTGGCTGCCTGGATCGTCGTCGGCTTCGTCGGTGCGATCGACTGGTCCGAGGTCGCGGCCGCGTTCCGGCGCCTCACCTTCCCCGCGATCGTGGCGCTGGTGCTCGGACTGCTGGCCCGGCAGGCCTTCAACGCGGTCCCGCTGTCACGCTTCGTCGACGGTCTTCCGTGGTCCCGCTCCGTGCAGAACGACCTCGGGGCCAATGTCGTCGGCACGTTCGCTCCACCGCCGTCCGACGTCGTGCTCCGCGTGTCGATGTTCAGCTCGTGGGGGATCAACCCGGTCGATGGCATGGCAGGTGTCACGCTGAACATGCTGACGTTCTACGCGGTCCGTTTCCTGGCACCGGTGCTCGGTGTGCTG
>JANMMN010000062.1:0-4275 GCA_031373405.1 Actinomycetes bacterium | reverse complement strand
CGCGACGTCGAGCGCGGCGCTACCCGATCCTGGGCCTTGGACCGCGCTTCTGGTGCTGCCCGTCTTCGAGGTGCTGGGTCGCGAACGACCGCGCCAACAGCTCGTCCGTTGGCTGTCCCCGGAGGTCTACGCCGACCTCAGCCTGCACATCTCCCTCACCACGGCACGACCCGGCGCGGGCGGGCAGCCGCGCCGCACCGTCGCCTCGATCCATGTGTCCGAGCCGGCCGACGGCGTCGTCGAGGCCAGCGCCGTGATCGTCGGCGGGCGCCGGGCGAGGGCGATGGCCGTCCGCCTCGAGGGGTGGGACGGGAGGTGGCGCTGCACCCGGCTCGCGCTGCTCTGACCGCGAGACGACGGAGGCCGGGCCCCCGGTCGGGACCCGGCCTCCGCAGGTCGATCAGCGCTTGCGCTCGTCACGCTTGCGCGCGGCCCGCTCGGCGCGACGCCGTTCGGCGCGGCTTGCGTCGGGTCCGAGCTCCGGCACCTCGTCGAGGTCCTCGGCGGCGTGGACCACGCCACCCTCGCCGTCGATGCTGGGCGCCGTGTACTCCAGTCGTTCGGACCGCTGAGGTGCGAGGCCCTTGGCCGAGATCACCGGAGCGAGCGGCACGAACTCCTGCGGCGCCAGCTCGAGCGGCGCCTCGTCGTCGGCAACGGGCTCGGCGACCTCGACCTCGACGTTGAACAGGTAGCCGATCGACTCTTCCTTGATCGACTCCATCATCGCGGTGAACAGCGTGTAGCCCTCACGCTGGTACTCCACGAGGGGGTCTTTCTGCGCCATCGCACGCAGACCGATGCCCTCCTGGAGGTAGTCCATCTCATAGAGGTGCTCGCGCCACTTGCGGTCGAGCACCGAGAGGACGACACGGCGCTCGAGCTCGCGCATGACCCCGGCGCCGAGCTGGTCCTCGCGCGCGTCGTACGCCCGGTGGGCGTCCGTGCGCAGCTCCTCGACGAGGTACTCCTGGGTGAGGCCGGCCTTGCCACCACCGGAGCCCTCGATCACCTCGTCCGGCGTGAACCCGACCGGGTGGAGAGTGCCCATCGCGACCCAGAGCCGATCGAGGTCCCAGTCTTCCGCGTAGGTGTCGCCGGTCTCGGCGACGACGTAGCCCTCGACCGTGTCGTCGAGGAACCCGCGCACCTGCTCGTGCAGGTCAGCGCCCTCGAGCACCCGGCGCCGCTCCTCGAAGAAGACGACCCGATGGCGGTTCATCACCTCGTCGTACTTGAGCACGTTCTTGCGGATCTCGAAGTTCTGGCCCTCGACCTGCGTCTGCGCCGAGCGGATGGCGTTGCTCACCATCTTGGCCTCGATCGGGACGTCGTCGGGCACGTTGAACCGGCGCAGGAACGCATCGACGATGTCGCCCTTGAACAACCGCATCAGGTCGTCCTCGAGCGAGAGGTAGAACCTCGTCTCACCGGGGTCGCCCTGACGGCCCGATCGACCCCGCAGCTGGTTGTCGATCCGGCGCGACTCGTGCCGTTCGGTGCCGAGGACGTAGAGACCACCGAGCGAGGTGACTTCCTCGTGCTCCGCAGCGACCGCCTTCTTCGCACGCTCGAGCGCCGCGGGCCACTCGGCCTCGTACTCCTCCGGGGTGTCGACCGGGCTCAGCTCGCGCTGGGCCAGCTCGGCCGCAGCCATGAACTCGGAGTTGCCGCCGAGCATGATGTCGGTGCCTCGGCCGGCCATGTTGGTGGCCACGGTGACGGCGCCCTTGCGCCCGGCTTGCGCGACGATGGCGGCCTCGCGCTCGTGGAACTTCGCGTTGAGGACCTCGTGCGGTACGCCGCGCTTGCGGAGCGCGTTGGACAGCTGCTCGGACTTCTCGACGCTCGTGGTGCCCACAAGGACGGGCTGGCCCTTGTCGTGCCGCTCGGCGAGGTCGTCGATGACGGCGTGGAGCTTGGCCTGCTCGGTGCGGTAGACGAGATCCGGCTCGTCGAGGCGGACCATCGAGCGGTTGGTCGGGATCGGGATGACGCCGAGCTTGTAGATCTGGTCGAACTCCGCAGCCTCCGTCATCGCGGTGCCGGTCATGCCCGAGAGCTTGGCGTAGAGGCGGAAGTAGTTCTGCAGCGTGATCGTGGCCAGGGTCTGGTTCTCCTGCTTGATCTCCACCCCCTCCTTGGCCTCGATCGCCTGGTGCATGCCCTCGTTGTAGCGGCGGCCCGCAAGGATGCGGCCGGTGTGCTCGTCGACGATGAGGACCTCGCCGTTCATGACGACGTAGTCCTTGTCGAGCCGGAAGAGCTCCTTGGCGCGCAACGCGTTGTTGAGGTAGCCGACCAGCGGGGTGTTGACCGACTCGTAGAGGTTGTCGATGCCGAGCCAGTCCTCGACCTTGGCGACCCCGGACTCCAGGATGCCGACGGTGCGCTTCTTCTCGTCGATCTCGTAGTCGCCGTCGATGCCCTTGTCCTCGTCGCCGCGCTTGAGTCGCGGCACGAGCCGGGCAAACTCGTTGTACCACTTCTGCGGGGCGTCGGCCGGGCCGCTGATGATCAGCGGGGTCCGGGCCTCGTCGATGAGGATCGAGTCGGTCTCGTCGACGATCGCGTAGTGGTGCGCGCGCTGCACGCGCTCCTCGATCGACCACGCCATGTTGTCGCGCAGGTAGTCGAAGCCGAACTCGTTGTTGGTGCCGTAGGTGATGTCGCAGGCATAGGCGACCCGGCGCTCGGTCGGAGTCATGTTGGCCAGGATCACGCCGACCGAGAGCCCGAGGAAGCGGTGCACGCGACCCATCCACTCCGAGTCGCGCTCGGCGAGGTAGTCGTTGACCGTCACGACGTGGACACCCTCGCCCGCCAGTGCGTTGAGGTAGGCGGGCAGGGTCGAGACCAGGGTCTTGCCCTCCCCCGTCTTCATCTCGGCGATGTTGCCGAGGTGCAGCGCCGTGCCACCCATGACCTGCACGTCGTAGTGGCGCTGGGCCAGCGTGCGCTTCGCCGCCTCGCGGACCGTGGCGAACGCCTCCGGCAGCAGCTCGTCGAGAGTCTCGCCCTCGGCGTACCGCGACTGGTACTCCTGCGTCTTGGCCCGCAGCTCGGCATCGGTGAGGTCGACGAAGTCGTCCTCGAGCGCATTGACCTGCATCGCGACCGAGTCGAGCTTCTTGAGCAGGCGGCCCTCGCCCGCTCGGAGGATCTTGTCGAGGATCGACACCAGTGTTTGTCCTTGTCAGCCTCTGCGCACCGGCCCAGGTTCGGGCGCGACGGGACGAGCGGGACTCCCGCCGTCCCGAGCATGGTAACCATCCGGTCACGGGCCGGCCCCTCCCGAGGGCCGGAAACCGCGGCCATCTCCTGCGGCGCTCGCGACAACGTCGTCGCCCGCCGAGCACCGGGTGCGATGGGATGGGGGCATGGCCTCCGCGACGCGCCCGACCCAGCTGCCCGAGCGAGCCCCCCTCACCGACGGGGTCGTGCTGCTGCGCGAGCCGCTCGAGTCCGATGTCGACGCGATCGCCGAGGGCGCGCGCGACCCCGACGTGGCCTTCTTCACCCGGGTGCCCTCGCCCTACACGCGGGCCCACGGCGAGGAGTTCGTCGCGCAGATCCCGCCCTGGTGGGCCGCCGCCACCGACGCGGTGTGGGCTGTCTGCGACCCGGCGCAGCCTGCGGCCCTGCTCGGCCTCGTCGGTCTGCACGGCATCGACCTGACCGGTGAGCCGGGAGGCGTGGCCGAGCTCGGCTACTGGATGAGCCCGCGCGGCCGGGGCCGCGGGCTGATGACCCGGGCGGTGCGACTGGCCTGCGCGTGGGGGATCGACGAGCTCGCGCTGACCCGGATCGACTGGTTCGCCATCGTCGGCAACGAGCCGTCGCGGCGGGTCGCGGAGTCGGTCGGGTTCGAGGTCGAGGGGATCCTGCGCCGCGGGGAGAGCCGACGCGGCGAACGGCTCGATCACTGGATCGGCGGCCTGCTCGCCGAGGACCTGGAGCGCGGCGAGGCATGAGCGTCGAGCGCCCGGTCGAGCCCACCGAGCTGGTCGCTGGCAGGTGGGCGCTGCGTCCGTGGCCCGCGGCGTACGCCGACCTCGACGACCGGCTCGCCGAGCGCTACGGATCGGAGCAGCGGGCGGACGAGCACCGACGGCGGACCGAGGGGTGGGCGCGTGGCACCTACCTCGGTTTCGCGGTCCGCGAGATCACGACGGGCACGAGCGTGGCGGAGGTCGCCGTGGTCGTGGGGCACGACGGGGAGGCGCGGGTGGAGTCGTGGGGGGGGGGGGGCGCCGAGCCCGCCCCCCCCGGGCC
>JANMMN010000056.1:0-2676 GCA_031373405.1 Actinomycetes bacterium | reverse complement strand
ACGGCGACGACCGCGCACTCCAGCACCGAGGGGTGCGAGCAGATCGCCTCCTCCACCTCGGCCGGTGAGAGGTTCTGGCCGCGTCGGCGGATCACCTGCTTCTTGCGGGCGACGAACGTGAGCGTGTCGTCGTCGTTGACGTTCACGAGGTCGCCGGTGCGCAGCCAGCCGTCGACGAACGCGGCGGCCGTCTCCTCGGGCATGCCCCAGTAGCCGGGTGTCACGACCGGGTTGCGCAGCAGCAGCTCGCCCGTGCCGCCCGGGCCTACCTCGGCACCGTCGTCGCCGACGACCCGCCCCTCGCTGACCACACCGAGGCGTGGGTGCTGGCGCAGCGACCCGAGGGTGCCGTTCGGGCGGGTGCCGCGACGCCAGAAGGTGCCGTACGGGGTCTCGGACATCGCGTAACCGGAGGTGAGCTCGAGGCCGAAGCGTCGTTCGAATGCGAGGTGGAAGTCGCGGTCAGGTGCGGGACCCGAGTAGGCGAGACGCAGCGCCGTGAGGGCATCGTCGTCGCGTTCCGGCTGGCGCACGAGGATCTCGAGCATCGCGCCGATCGCGTTGAACTCGGTGGCCCCGTGACGTCGCGCCGAGTCGAGGAAGCCGCTCGCGGAGAACCGCGGCAGCAGCACGAGCCCGGCCCCGCACGACAGCGACCCGAGCACTGAGTACGCCGGTGCGTTGATGTGGAACAGCGGAAGCGCCGACATGAGCACGTCGTCGGAGGTGAGCCCCATCCAGTAGGGGAAGCCCTCACCTGCCCAGGCGTACGCGCGTTGCGTCTGCATCACCAGCTTGGATCGCCCGGTCGTGCCGGACGTCGGGATGAGCACCGCGACATCGTCGGGGGTCACGTCGCTGACCAGGGCGTCACCGCCGTCGCCCAGCACGCGCCAGTCGCCGACCAGCACGCCCACGTCGAGAGCGCCGAGCTCGGCCATCCCGCCGAGCTCGGGTGCACCAGCGAGCAGCTCGGCGTCGGTGACGAACGCCCGCGGGCGGGTCTGGTCGAGCAGTCCGGTGAGCTCGGCCGCCGTGGCCGACGGATCGGTGGGCACGGTGATCGCCCCCAGGCTCGCCAGCGCGAGCCAGACCAGCAGGTACGGCGGGGTCGTGCGCGTGGTGACGACGACGAGGTCGCCGCGGCGTACGCCGGACTCGCGCAGCCGCCCGGCGAGCCGGGCCACCGCGGCCGTGGTGGCCGCGAAGCCCAGCTCGCCGTCATCGGTCCGCAGCCAGACACCGCCCGGGTCGCGCTCGGCGGCGCCGAGCAGCAGCGAGGGGATGGGGTCCGGCACGGCGCGCGTCAGAGCAGGGTCGCCACGACGCTGATGTCACCTACGCCGGCCAGCGCACGGCTGATGATGCAGCCGGCCTTCGCGGTCTCGGCCGCGGCGGTGAACTCCTCGGCCGTGATGCCCGGGACCTGGCCGTCGACGGAGAGCACGACGCGGGTGATGGCGCGCTGCCCGTCCTCGTTCTTGTCGAGGGTGACCTCGGCGCTGACGGCGAGCGAGGTCGGGACGTGCCCGGCGGTGGAGAGGCCGTTCGCCAGCGACATCGCGAAGCAGGCCGAGTGTGCCGCGCCGACGAGCTCCTCGGGGCTGGTCGTGCCGTCGGGCTCGCCGATCCGCCGGGGGAACGTGACGGGGAACGAGGCGGTGTTGCTCGAGTCGAGGGTGACGACCCCCGAGCCGGTCATCAGGTCGCCCTGCCACAGGGTCGATGCGTCGCGAACAGTCACGGGAGAGCCTCCGAGGTCGGGGTGAGGACGGCGTACGCCAGTAGCCAACCCTCGCGGGTCCTCGCATGTTCCGTCCGGCGGGGGCTACTTCGCGGCGATGAGCCGGTCGATGTCGCCGTGCACCTCGAGCCCGGCGCAGACGCCGACGTCGTCGAGCAGCACCCGCCCGTCGGGGGAGAGCAGCCGCACCGCCACGGTGGCGTCGAGCGTCTCCTCCACCCGCTTGTGCATCTCGGAGCGGATCGGGGCGTGCAGCAGCCCACCGCGCGGACGGTCGGCCGTCATCTCGAGCACCGCCCCCTGCTTCGAGCGCATCCGCCAGCGGACCTCGAGGTCGTCGACCTCGAGGCTCGTCGTGACCGCGCCGGTGTACGTCGCGAAGCGGTGCAGCTCGCCGCGGTGCTTGAGCCCGACGATGTGCCCGCGGAACTCCGTGCGCACCCAGGGGATCAGCGCGGTCGACGCCGTGAGGCAGGTGCCGGGGTCGGAGAAGTGGTTCGTCTGCATCCACACGTAGCCGGCGGGGAACGCCGCACCCCAGTCCTTCTCCAGGTAGCCGCGACCGCCGTCGAACGAGCCGGTGCGGCCGTCGCGGGTGAGCGATCCGGCGAGGTCGTGGCCGAAGGAGACGACGCCGTGCTTGCACTCCATCTTCGGCACCCACGCGTACCACCCCATGACGCCGGGGGAGCGCCACGAGACCGGCCACGGGTCGAGGGGGGACGTGAAGCGGATCTCGCCGGTCAGCGACGGCAGGTCGAGCACGATGCCGCGCGAGGAGAACCTGTTGGGACCGATGCGTACGTCGAAGTGCTCCGCCTCCGCGCCGAACTCCTCGAGGTCGTAGCGGTGGTACCAGCTCTCGCCGGTCGAGCCGTCGAGCAGCTGGACGAACGCCTCACCGGTGCCGTCGGGTGCGAGGAAGACGCCCG
>JANMMN010000412.1:0-11291 GCA_031373405.1 Actinomycetes bacterium | reverse complement strand
GTCCCCAGGGCGACCGTCCCCAGGGTGATCGGCCGCAGCGTTACTCTGCTGAGCGTACCGAGGGTTACCGTCCGCAGCGTTCCTACGGCGACCGTCCCCAGGGCGACCGTCCCCAGGGTGATCGTCCGCAGCGTTCCTACGGTGACCGTCCGCAGGGTGATCGTCCGCAGCGTTCCTACGGCGACCGTCCCCAGGGTGGCGGGCGATCCTTCGACAACCGTGGCTCGGGCCCGCGTCAGGGTGCCCGCGACCAGCGTCCGATGCGTCCGGTGGGTCCCTCGATTCCCGACGACGTCACCGGTCAGGAGCTCGACAAGGCGATCCGTGGCGATCTGCGCGGTCTCTCCGTCGAGGCCGCGGAGATCGTGTCGCGCCACCTGGTGATGACGGCACGGCTGCTCGACGACCGTCCCGACCTCGCGTGGGATCACGCAAAGGCGGCAGTGGCCCGTGGTGGCAGGCTGGCGGTCGTGCGTGAGGCTGCCGGTGTCGCGGCGTACACAGCTGGCGAGTTTGCCGATGCGCTCGCGCAGTTCCGTGCCGCACGCCGGATCTCCGGGTCCGACAGCTACTGGCCGCTCATGGCCGACTGTGAACGCGGTCTTGGTCGTCCCGAGCGGGCGATCACGATGGCCGGGGCGCCCGAGGTCGATCGACTCGACAAGGCGGGTCGGGTCGAGATGCGCATCGTCGCCTCCGGCGCGCGCCGTGACCTCGGACAGCTCGACGCTGCTGTCGTCACCCTGCAGTGCCCGGAGCTCCAGGCGACGAGCCGCGAGTCGTGGTCGGCACGCCTGAAGTTCGCGTACGCCGATGCGCTGCTTGCTGCGGGCCGCGAGGACGAGGCGCGCGACTGGTTCGCCAAGGCGGTCGAGGCTGACGCCGAGGACGAGACGGACGCGGCCGTACGCCTCGCCGAGCTTGACGGCATCGTCTGGGTCGACACCCTCGACGAGGACGAGGACGAGGACGAGGACGACGACGACGACGACGACCAGGACGATGGCGAGCACGACGTCAACGATGAGCTGGACGACGACGACGAGGACGACGACCAGGACGATGGCGAGCACGACGTCAACGATGAGCGGGGCGACGACGACGACACGGACGACGACACGGACGACGACGACACGGACGACGAGGACGACGAGGACGACACGGATGCCGTCCACGACCAGCTGGACGACGACGACGACGACGACGAGGACGACGTGGACGACGACAACCTCGGCGAGTTCGCGCCTCCGCTCGAGGACGAGGTCAGCGTCGAGGAGCCCGCCCCCGCGGGTGCCGAGTCGCCGGGCGTCGACGACGAGGATCAGTCCGACGCGCGGACGGACTCCAGCACCGACTGAGCGTCCAACCAGCGCCAGATCCCGGCGACGTCGGCCTCGGTACTGGAGAGCACCTCGACCTTCTCCTCCAGGTCAGGAACGGACCGCAGGGCGTAACGCTCGGCGGTCCGTTCCCGTACCCGGGCGACGGCGTGGTCGAGGTCGAGGCCATCACCGCGCGCCGCTCGGACGAGCTCGACCCACAGCCGCAGCTCCTCGACCGATCGGTCCAAGGTGGTCGCCACGTCGGTGACCGGGCCGAAGTGGCTGAACAGCAGCCGCGTCGGGGAGCGCTCGCGCATGCGTTGCAACGAGCCGAGCGCGGCGTCCAGGTCGAACTCGGGCGGGGGAGTCGCCGGGCGCAGGTCACCGGTCTCCGGCGTCCAGACGCCCGCTGCGTCACCGGTATAGAGGTCACCGGTGAGCGAGTCGAGCAAGGCCACATGATGGCGGGCGTGTCCGGGTGAGTCGAACGAGTCGAGCCGACGCCCACCACCGAGATCGACCTGGTCGCCGTCGCGGAGAACGGTGATCCGCGACGCATCCGTCGGCCGGAGCGCCCCGAAGAGCTCCTCGAGCACGGGGCCGAACACTCGCTCGGCGCTGGCCATCAGCCGCGACGGGTCGGCGAGGTGGCGAGCCCCGGCCTCGTGCACGACGATCTGGGCCCGCGGGAAGGCAGCGGCGAGATCGCCGACGCCTCCTGCGTGGTCGAGGTGGATGTGCGTGACGACGATGGTGCGCAGGTCGTCCGCCCCGATGCCAAGGCCGTCGAGGGCCGCCACCACCCCACCGGCCGAGCGGGCCGCCCCGGTCTCGACAAGGCAGGGCCGTTCGCCGCGGATCAGGTAGCCGGCGGTGATGCCGGTGAACCCACCCATCCGGGTGTCGACCAGCCACACCTCGTCGCCGAGGTCCACCGGATCGACCTGACCGGTTCCGGGCTGTCTGGCGTCGTCATGCACAGCGACCACCCTTCGGGGTGTCGTCCACCTGCCGTCTGCCGCCCTACGCCGGCGCCGTCGGCCTCCGTCCGCAGGGTACGGCGCGAGAGCGGCTGTCACAGGGGCATCCGCGAGTCCGGAGGTTTCCATGCCAGCAGCGCCCGACCCCTCGCCCCCGCGTCCGGCGCCCCGTCGGCGCACCGAGCCGGTAGCACCCGGCGAGGAGCACCGCGACCATCTCAACGAGCTGCGGCTGCGTGGCAGGCTCGCGGCCGGCTCGATCGAGCGGCCGCTGCCCAGCGGTGACGTGATCGCGACCTTCCGTCTCATCGTCGAACGACCTGCGGTGCGCCGAGGAGGCACCGCGGGAGCCCGGGTCGACACGCTCGACTGCGTCGTCCACCTCGCGGCGGCCCGACGTCGGGTGGCCAGGTGGGGGGCCGGCGACGTGATCGAGGTGCACGGCAGCCTGCGACGACGATTCTTCCGCGTCGGGGGATCGACGGCCTCGCGCTACGAAGTGGAGGCCACGAACCTCACTCGGGTCGCCCGGGCGGGCGTCACGGAGCGTGGCACCATGGCCGGGTGATTGACCCTCTCGTGAGCGCATCGGGCACCCTGCTCGACCTCCACGACGCCCTGCTGCTCGATCTCGATGGTGTGGTCTACGTCGGGGCCGATCCCGTCGCGCACGCGGTCGACGCGATCGCGTCAGCGCGCCGTGCCGGCGTCGCCACGGCGTACGTCACGAACAACGCGGCGCGACCCCCCACGGTCGTCGCCGCGCACCTCCGCTCGTTTGGTCTCGTGGTCGAGGAGGCGGACGTCGTCACCTCCGCCCAGGCAGGAGCCCGCGCGCTCGCAGCCCGGATCCCGCCGGGCAGCAGGGTTCTGGCCGTCGGCGGGCCAGGCGTGGCGATCGCGCTCGAAGCGCGGGGGCTCGTGCCCGTGGACTCTGCTGAGCAGGAACCGGCGGCGGTGCTCATGGGCTACGGCCCCGACGTGTCGTGGCGGCACCTGGCCGAAGCGTCGTACGCGGTCGGTGCCGGAGCCCTGTTCGTGGTGACCAACCTCGACCTGAGCATCCCGACGGACCGGGGGATCGCCCCTGGGAACGGCACCCTGGTGGCAGCGGTCGTGTCGGCCACGGGCGTGCAGCCGGCGCTCGTTGCGGGCAAGCCGTACGCGACGCTCATGGAGGAGTCGGTGGAGCGCATCGGTGCGCGCCGTCCGCTCATCGTCGGGGACAGGCTCGACACCGACATCGAAGCGGGACACAGCAGCGGTATCCCGAGCCTGCTGGTCCTCACCGGCGTGACCACCGTCGACGCCCTGATCGACGCTCCGCCCCATCGTCGACCGACGTACGTCTCGGCGGACCTGCGCGGGCTCCTCGCCCCGGCGGTCGGGCTTCGTCCGCGGAGCGACGACATCGACGACATCGATGTCACCGACCTAGACGGACTGGGCGGGCTCCGCCGGGCGGCGTTCCTGTCGTGGGCTGCGGCGGACGCCGGCCGGCCCCTCGAGCGGCGCCCCGCCGAGATCGACCAGCTCGAGCGCGCGGTGCGCACAGCACTGCACCGGCCAGCGCTGCACCTGCCGTTCCCCTAGAGGAAGGCCCGCAACGACAGGACGTCGCGGAAGCCGGCATCGACGCGCAACCTGCCCTTGCTCCACGCGGTGCCGAACGAGATCCGGTCCTCGATCAGGTCGACCAGCACGTCTGACGGCATGCGCAGCCGGAAGGCGGCCGACCGTGCCTGCGCGGGATCGATCTCGGTGACGTCGACGAGGT
Organism: Actinomycetes bacterium; assembly: GCA_031373405.1. Taxonomy (GTDB): domain Bacteria; phylum Actinomycetota; class Actinomycetes; order S36-B12; family CAIYMF01; genus Longivirga. Next base: position 7,212 of record JANMMN010000412.1, on the reverse strand, counting down.
GACCACGCTCGAAGCGACCGGCCCAGGCCAGATCGAGATCCGTGACCAGCACCGAGATCGACCGGTCCGGGATCTTGCGACGGGTGTCGTCCTCGAGCTCCTCGACCCGGACGACTGCCTCGGCGACGGCCGTGCGAACCACATCGAGGTCTGCCATCGTCGTGGGGTTCTCCTCCGTCGCGGGACCGTCCTGCACGTCCGCGACGCTAGCGCAGCGGCCCGCGATACCGTGGGATCAGCCGGTCATCGACCGGACGACGACCACAGGAAAGAGGTGGCAGGCGTGCTCGACGCACTGCGGGGATATGTCCAGCTGGCCAGCGGGCTGACCGAGGTCACGGTCACCAAGGCGCGTGAGGCGGCCGCGTCGCTGCTCAGCCAGGGTCTCGACCTCGAGCGGGTCCCGGACGTCCCGGGCAAGGACGCCGCGAAGGTGGCCGCCACCCAGGTGCAGGGCATGGCCGATGAGTTGTTGGAGACCTCCAAGGCGAATCGCGAGCTGCTCGTCGGGCTCGTCCGGACCGAGGTCGACCGCGCCGCGGGACGGATGGGGTTCGTGCGCGAGGAAGAGCTCGCGGCGGTCCGCCGGCACGTGTCGCGCCTCGAGACCCAGCTCGCTGACGTCCGCTCCACGATCGGGGGGCTGTCCTCGGTGGCCAGTCCCGCGACCCCGCCCGCCGGCGGTGCCGCCGCTGCCGCCCCGGCCCCGGCTACCGGTGGCGTGCCGGTCAAGAAGAAGGTCCCGGTGAAGAAGAAGGTCGCGGTGGTCCCGACCGAGGAGGCCGGGACCTCATGAGCCAACCCGATGGGCACGATCCCGAGGTCGATGTCGATGTTCGTGACGGCGCCACGCTCCTCACCGCGGCCACGGGCACGGCTGACCCCGACACGGTGGACGCCGCGCTCGACGAGGCGATCGAGGACGCGCCGCGAGGTGACACCGAGGTGCGCGAGCCGGTCCCGGTCTCCGGTGAGCTGCCGCTGCTGCTCTCCGGGCGCGAACGATTCGCCTCGATGGAGGCACCTCCTGTCACCGGGGAGGCCCGGGTCGACGCCGCGTCAGCGCGCCTCGAGGAGATTCCTGACCTTCCGAGCGCCGAGCACGTCGAGGTCTACGAGGACGTGCACCGACGGCTGCAGGACGCTCTCTCCGACGCCGACCCGCGCTGATCCGCCCGTGTCGCGTCGTCGACTCGACGCCGAGCTCGTACGCCGCGGGCTCGCCCGCTCACGCGAGCAGGCGCGTGACCTCATCGACTCCGGGCGGGTGCAGCTCGGCGGTGTGACCGCCACCAAGCCGGCCACCCAGGTCGACGAGACGGCGAGCCTCGTCGTTCGCCCGGGCGAGAACGGCCCTGACTACGTGTCCCGAGGCGGGCACAAGCTGGTCGGAGCGCTCGACGCCTTCGGACTCGACGTACGAGGCAGGTACGCCCTCGATGCGGGTGCCAGCACGGGTGGGTTCTCCGACGTCCTGCTCCGTCGCGGAGTGGCCGCCGTCGCGGCCGTCGACGTCGGGTACGGCCAGCTGGCCTGGCCGATCCGCTCGGACGAGCGGGTCACGGTGCTCGAGCGCACGAACATCCGCGACCTCACCCGCGAGCAGCTGCCGTTCGTCCCGGATCTCGTCGTCGGTGACCTCTCCTTCATCTCTCTCGTCCTCGTCCTGCCACCGATCACGTCGGTGATCACGCCCGATGCCGACCTTGCGGTCATGGTCAAGCCGCAGTTCGAGGTGGGCAAGGACCAGGTCGGCACCGGTGGGGTCGTCCGCGAGCCGACCCTGCGGTCCGAGGCGGTCCGTAAGATCGCGTCGGCGGCTTGGACGCTGGGGCTCGGGACGGTGGGCGTGGTCGCCTCGCCGCTGCCGGGGCCGAGCGGCAACGTCGAGTACTTCCTGCACCTGCGTCGGGGCGCCGATCCCCTCGACGAGCACGACCTCGCCCGAGCGATCGAGGAGGGACCGCAATGACCGAGCCGGAACGCCGACGGGTGCTGCTCGTCACGCACGGCGGCCGCGCCGACGCGGTCACCCTGGCGCGCGCGGTGGCGCAGGAGCTCGGCGACGCCGGCATCGAGGTCAGGGCCGGGTCCGAGGAGGCCATCGAGCTCGTCCCCTCCGGGGTGGTGGCCGTCGACGCCGGCGTCGCCGCGCAGGGATGCGAGCTCGTCGTCGTCCTCGGGGGTGACGGCACGATCCTGCGTGGCGCCGAGCTGGCTCGGCCCTACGACGTCCCCATGCTGGGCGTCAATCTCGGCCACGTGGGTTTCCTCGCCGAGGCGGAGGTCGACGAGGTCAGCACGGTCGTCCGGGCGGTCGTCGACCGGCACTGGTCGGTCGAGGAGCGCACGACCCTCGAGGTCGTGGTGACCCTCGCGGGCGTCGAGCTCGCGCGGACCTGGGCACTCAACGAGGCGTCGGTGGAGAAGTCGAGCCGGGAACGCATGCTCGAGGTCCTCGTCGAGGTCGACGACCGACCGCTGTCGCGCTGGGGCTGTGACGGCGTCGTCGCGGCCACCCCGACCGGGTCGACCGCGTACGCCTTCTCGGCCGGCGGGCCGGTCGTCTGGCCCGAGGTCGAGGCCCTGCTCGTCGTGCCGATCAGCGCGCACGCGCTGTTCTCGCGGCCGCTCGTCGTCTCGCCGCGCAGCACGATCGGTGTCGAGGTCCTGCCGCACACGACCGGCGGTGTGCTCTGGTGCGACGGTCGACGCCTCGTCGAGCTCCCTCCCGGGGCCAGGGTCGAGATCAGTCGGCATGCGTCGCCCGTCCGGCTCGCTCGGCTGCACGCGGCTCCCTTCACCGACCGGCTCGTCGCCAAGTTCGGGCTACCGGTCGAGGGCTGGCGCGGCACGCGTCGCCGGGGCGACGACGGGACCATCAGGTGATCGAGGAGATCCGTATCCGCGGGCTGGGCGTGATCGAGGACGCCGTGCTTGAGCCGCATGCCGGGTTCACCGCCGTCACCGGCGAGACCGGGGCGGGCAAGACGATGGTGCTCAGCGGGCTCGAGCTCCTGCTCGGTGGACGAGCCGACGCCGGCCTGGTGCGGGTCGGCGACGACCGGGCCGAGGTCGAGGGTCGGATCCGGGTCGGCTCGGCCGCCGTCGTCGACCGCGTGCAGGAGGCCGGAGGCGACCTCGACGAGGGAGTCCTCGTCGTTGCCCGCACGGTCGCGGCCGAGGGGCGCAGCCGCGCGTTCCTGGGCGGGCGCTCGGTCCCCGCCTCGGTGCTCGCCGAGCTCGCCGACGAGCTCGTCGCCGTCCACGGCCAGAGCGACCAGCAACGACTGCTCGCACCCGCACGCCAGCGGGCGGCACTCGACCGGTTCGCCGGTGGGGCGGTGGCCGTTCCGCTCGCGGCCTATCGGACGGCGTACGACCGGCTCCGCGGGATCGAGCGCGAGCTGGCGGAGATCACCTCCCAGGCGCGCGCCCGGGCGCAGGAGGCGGACCTGCTGCGTCATGGACTGGGCGAGGTCGAGGCGGTCGCCCCGCAGCGCGGGGAGTGGGAGGCGTTGACCGCGGAGTCCCAGCGGCTCTCCTACGCCGAGCAGCTGCAGGTGGCGGCGGCATCCTCGCGCGACGGCCTGCGCGCCGGCGACGAGCGCGCCGACGGCCACGATGTGCTGTCGCTGCTGTCGATCTCGCGCCGCGCGCTCGAGGCCGAACGCGTCCACGACGTCGAGCTCGGGCAGCTCGCCGACCGGTTGGCCGAGGCCGAGGCGCTCGTCGCCGACGTGGCCGGAGATCTGGCGGCGTACTCCTCCTCGGTGGAGTCCGACCCGCTGCGGTTGGCAGCGGTCGAGGAGCGGCGCGCTGCGCTCGGCACGCTCACGCGCAAGTACGGCGCGAGCATCGACGAGGTGCTGGGTTGGGCCGACTCGGCCTCGCGCCGCCTGCTCGAGCTCGACACCGACGACGACCGCCGCGACTCGCTCGGCGCCGAGCGCGAGGGGCTCCGGCTCGAGCTCGGTCGCCGGGCCGGTGAGCTCAGCGCGGCGCGCGCGAGCGCCGGTGCGGAGTTCGCCGCGGCCGTGTCGGTGGAGCTCGCCGCGCTCGCGATGCCGCATGCGAGCCTGAGCGTCGACCTCGTCCAGACCGCGAGCGATGACGGCGTCGAGGTGGTGGTCGGCACGGCGATCCGGCGGTTGGCGTGCGGCCCGTACGGGGTCGACGAGGTCGAGCTGCTCCTCGCCCCGCACACCGGAGCGCCCGCACGTCCGATCGCCAAAGGTGCGTCCGGGGGTGAGCTGTCTCGCGTGATGCTGGCGATCGAGGTCGTGTTCGCCGGCACCGAACCGGTGCCGACCCTGGTCTTCGACGAGGTCGACGCCGGCGTCGGCGGCCGGGCCGCGGTGGAGGTCGGTCGCCGGTTGGCCCGGCTCGCCCGCACCTGCCAGGTCCTCGTCGTGACGCACCTTCCGCAGGTGGCAGCCTTCGCCGACCGGCAGGTGGTCGTGGAGAAGTCCGACGACGGCCGGATCACCACCTCGGGCCTGAGGGTCGTATCGGACGACAACCGGGTCCGTGAGCTCGCCCGGATGCTCGCCGGGCTCGAGGGCTCGGAGTCCGCAGCGGCGCACGCGCAGGAGCTGCTCGACGTCGCCGCGACCGAACGGGCCGCGGCCGCCACCGCCACGACGAGGGGTCGAGCATGACCGAGGTGTTTGCACTGGCCGACCGGATCGTCGAGGCCACCGCGCAGGCCGACCCGATCTCGGCGGTCTATATGGGGGTGCCTGGCTACGACCACCTGATCTCCGACTTCTCCGTCGCCGCCCACGACGCGCGGGCAGCCCAGGCGCGAGGCTGGCTGGTCGAGCTCGACTCGCTGGCGATCGAGAACGACGACGACCGCCTCGCTGCCGCGTGCATCCGGGAGCGACTCGGTGCCCGCCTCGCCGTGCACGAGGTCGGGGAGCACCTGCGCGACGTCAACGTGCTCGGCAGTCCGCTGCAGTACATCCGTGACTCCTTCACCTTGCTGCCCACCTCGACGAACGAACACTGGGCGAGCATCGCGACCCGGATCGAAGCGGTGCCCCTCGCACTCGGCTCGCTGCGGACGAGCTTCGAGACTGGCATCGCTCGGGGTGTGCTGCCGGCTCGGCGCCAGGTGCTCGGCGCGGCGCGGACCGCGGCGGTGTGCGCGGGCCTCGAGGCGGAGGACGGAGGCAGCGAGGGGTCGGACTGGTTCCTCGAGTACGTCGCATCCTGTCCCGGCACCGACGCCGCACTCGCCGCGCGGCTCCGCGCGGCGGCCGGAGCAGCGACCTCGGCGTACGCGGACATCGCGACCTGGATGCGCGAGACCTATGCCCCGGTGGCGACGGTGACCGATGGCGTCGGCCGGGAGCGCTACCGCACCCTTGCTCGGGTCTACTGCGGTGCCGACCTCGATCTTGACGAGACCTACGCCTGGGGCTGGGAGGAGCTCGCGCGCATCACGCACCGGATGAACGACTGTGCCGCGCAGCTCTACGGGGGAGTCACCCCGGTCGAGGCGCAGGCCCGGCTCGATCAGGATCCCGAGCACACCATCGAGGGCGCCGAGGCGGCACTCGCGTGGTTGCAGCGGGTGACCGACGAGACCACGGCCTCGTTCAACGGCACGTACTTCGACATCCCCGAGGTGATGCTGACCTGCGAAGCGGTCCTCGCGCCCGCCGGCAGCGCGGCCGCGCCGTACTACACGCCGCCGAGCGAGGACTTCACCCGACCAGGACGCACGTGGCTCCCCACCTTCGGGCACTCGCGGTTCCGCACCTGGTGGCTGCTCTCGGTCTGGTACCACGAGGCGGTCCCGGGGCACCACCTGCAGATCGCCTACGCCAAGCTCCAGCAGGACCGGCTCTCCCGGTTCCAGCGTGCCGAGTTCGTCTCGGGTCACGGCGAAGGCTGGGCGTTGTACGCCGAGCGGCTGATGGACGAGCTCGGCTACTTCGACCACCCCGCGACCGAGCTGGGCTACCTCTCGGCACAGGCGCTGCGCGCAGCCCGGGTGATCGTCGACATCGGCCTGCACCTCGGGCTCGAGATCCCCGAGGGGGTCGATCCGGTGCTCGTCGAGGGGCTGAGCACCGATCCGCGCGGGCGAGTCTGGGACGCCGGTCTGGCGTGCAACTTCCTCGTCGTGCGGGCGCTCGAGCCCGAGGACTTCGCGGTCAGCGAGGTCGACCGCTATCTGGGGATCCCCGGTCAGGCGATCTCGTACAAGGTGGGGGAGCGCGAGTGGCTGGCGGCTCGGGAGGACGCCCGCGCGACGGCCGGCGACGACTTCGACCTCAAGGCCTGGCACATGAAGGCGCTGGCCCTCGGGTCCGTCGGCCTCGATGTCCTCCGGTCTGAGCTGCGCCACGCCTGATCCGCCACCCGTGCGGCAGGCGCGCTCGCCGGACGGTGGCTCGTACGCTGATCAGGTGACCTCGACCCGTGCACGCGCCGCGATGGCGGTGACCGCCGTCGTGCTCGCCGGCGGCACCGTGCCTGCCGCTGCGACGCGAGCCGTTCCCACCTCGGTATCGGCGGCCCCGGTCACCACCGTGCGGGCAGCGACGGCCCTGACCCGGGAGTGGCGGGCGCGGGCGCCGGCTACCCTCGTCCTGGGCAGGTCGGTGCAGGGGCGACAGATCGTCGCGGTACGACGGGGCGCCTCGGCCGCGCCGTACGTCGTGCTGGTCGTCGGACAGATGCACGGGAGCGAGCCGGGCGGGCGTGACGTCGTCGCCGAGCTCCGGCGGATCGCTGCGCCCGGAGGCGTGCAGCTGTGGACGATCACGTCGATGAACCCCGACGGTGCTCGCGCCGGGACGCGCCGCAATGCGCGCGGCGTCGACCTCAATCGCAACTTCCCGCACCAGTGGCGTCCCTCGTACACCAACCGTGTCTACTACCCCGGTCGGCGGGCGAGCAGCGAGCCGGAGACCCGGGCGATGACCACGTTCCTCGACCGGCTGCGACCCGACCTCATCGTGTCGCTGCATCAGGCCTACCGCTCGGTCGACGTCGGCAACGTCAAGACCCGTGCCTGGGCCACCCGGATCGCCCGGGCCTTCGGCCTTCCGACCCTCACCGTGCCGTGCCGTGGACCGTGCTCGGGCACCATGACGGGCTGGTTCAACACTGTCTTCACCGGGCACGCGGTGACCGTGGAGCTGCCGGGGCGGGTGTCGGGCGCGCTGGCCCGGGCCTACGCCCGGGGCACCATCC
>JANMMN010000402.1:0-5326 GCA_031373405.1 Actinomycetes bacterium | reverse complement strand
GAGCCGCGGGTCGGCGCACCCGACGACCTGCGCCGCGGGCCGGGCCGGGTTGGCCAGCGGTCCGAGGATGTTGAACACGGTGGCGACGCCGAGCTCACGTCGCGCGACGGCCGCGTGCCGCATCCCAGGTGGAACACGGGGGCGAAGCAGAAGACGATCCCGGCCTCGGCCAGGCAGTCGCCGATCGCCGCGGGCGGGAGGTCGACGGCCACCCCGAGCGCTTCGAGGACGTCGGCGGACCCCGCGGCCGAGCTCGCCGCGCGGTTGCCGTGCTTGACCACCGGCGCACCCGCAGCCGCGGTGACCACTGCCGACATGGTCGAGATGTTGACGGTGTGCGACCGGTCGCCGCCGGTGCCACAGGTGTCGACGGTCGGCCCGGTCCCGGCGCGCAGCTCGACGGTGGCGGCGTGGCTGAGCATCGCTGACACGAGACCGGCGATCTCGGCCGAGGTCTCCCCCTTGGCGCGCAGCGCGACGAGGAACCCGGCGAGCTGCACCGGCGTCGCCTCGCCGGACATGACACGGTCCATCGCCCACTCGGAGTCCGCGGCGGCGAGGTCCTCGCGGCGCAGCAGTGCCGCGGTGAGGTCGGGCCAGGACCGGTCGTCGGGCTCGAGCGCGCCGGCGTGCTGCGGTGCGGAGGTCACGATCGGCACCCTAGGCCGTGCCGGTGCTGGTGGGTCGAACGGGTTCGGCCCGGTCCTTGCCCTCGGCGGCCCTCTACTCAGCCGGCAGCAGGGAGCCCTCAGCCGGTCGGCAGTGCGGCCCGCGGGCGCAGGAGCGCGGCCGCGGACTCGGCCAGCACGACCGGGTCGAGCGGCTGAGGCACGACCGCCTCCGCCTGTGACCAGGTGGCCAGCCACGCGTCCTGCGGGCGGCCGGTCAGCAGCAGCACGGGCGGAGCACCGAAGATCTCGGTCTTCATCCGCCGGGCGATTCCCATGCCGCCCGACGGCGTGGCCTCGCCGTCGAGGACCGCGAGGTCGACCCCGCCCTCCTCCAGCCGACGGATCACCGCAGGCTCGGTGGCGCACTCGACGTACTCGATCCTGGGCAGGTCAGCCGCGGGCCGACGCCCGAGCGCGTTCCGCACGGTGGCCCGGACGGTGCTGTCGTCGCTGTAGACGAGGACGGTCAGGGTCCGCTCGGCGGCCGGGCTGGTCATGGCATCGATTCTACCGACGCCGACCGTGGTCCGCCCAGGTGCGTGAACCACTGCACTCCTCGCGCATCGGTGCGGGTCCCGGGCGGGCGGCACTGTGGGGCAGAACACGCCGCCGCGCGGAGGCGGGGGTGGAGGCGCGGAGCGGGTCCGAACCTGCCACAATCATCCCTGTGGCGACCGCATCCGTGATCGAGAACGCTCCTGCGCACGCGCCTGCCAACCGACCCAGCATGGTGTCCGTCGGCACCATCGTCTGGCTGGCCAGCGAGCTCATGTTCTTCGCAGCGCTGTTCGCGATGTACTTCACCCTCCGCGCGGTCAACCTCGCGGAGTGGCCCGAGTTCACCGAGATGCTCAACGTCCCGTTCTCGGCCGTCAACACCGTGATCCTCGTGCTCTCGTCCGTGACGTGCCAGCTCGGTGTTTTCGCCGCGGAGCGCGGCGACGTCCACCGCCTCAGGATGTGGTTCGCCATCACCTTCGTCATGGGGTCGGTGTTCGTCGCCGGCCAGGTCACGGAGTACGCCGAGCTCGTCCAGGAGGGACTGACCCTGTCCTCCTCGGCGTACGGCTCGGTCTTCTACCTCACCACCGGCTTCCACGGACTGCACGTGACCGGCGGCCTCATCGCCTTCCTCTTCGTGCTCGGGCGCACCTACGCCGCACGTCGCTTCACCCACCGTCAGGCCACGACGGCCATCGTCGTGTCCTACTACTGGCACTTCGTCGACGTCGTCTGGATCGGCCTGTTCACCACGATCTACCTCATCAAGTAGCCCGACCGCCCTCCCGACCACCGCCCCCACTCCGACCCGTGAAGGCGCACTCGTGACCAGCACCTCAGTACGACGACACAGGGCCACCGGCCTCGTCGTCCTGCTCGCGGCCCTCGTGAGCACCGGCTTCGGCTACGCCGCGGTCACAAGCACGGCCGAGGCTGCGGCGCCGATGGCCTCGCAGACCGCCATCGACGAGGGGCGCCAGCTCTTCCTCGAGGGCTGTGCCACCTGCCACGGTCTGGGCGCCCAGGGCTCGTCGGACGGCCCCAGCCTCATCGGGGTCGGTGCCGCCTCGGTCGACTTCCAGGTGACCACCGGCCGCATGCCGCTCGCGCAGCCGGCCAACCAGGCGCCGCGCAAGGCGCCCATCTACACCGAGGAGCAGGTGACCGCCCTCGCGGCCTACATCGCCTCGCTCGGTCCCGGCCCGGCGATCCCCACGGAAGCCCAGCTCGACACGACCGACGCTGAGCTCGCCGAGGGCGGTGAGCTGTTCCGCACCAACTGCGCCCAGTGCCACAACTTCGCCGGTCGCGGTGGCGCGCTCTCCAACGGCAAGTACGCACCGTCGATGATGGACTCCACCGCGCGCGAGATCTACGAAGCCATGCTCACCGGTCCGCAGAACATGCCGAACTTCCCCGACACCACGATGCCGGAGGAGCAGAAGCAGGCGATCATCAAGTTCATCGCGCACCTGCAGACCGCGAGCGACCCGGGCGGGCTCGCGCTCGGGTCGTTCGGTCCCGTGACCGAGGGTGTGTTCATCTGGTCGGCCGGCATCGGAGCGCTGCTCGCCGCCGCGGTGTGGATCGGGGCGAAGGTGCGATGAGCGACACTCCCAGCAAGGACCTCGCCGAGGTGCACGGCGACGAGCCGCTGTTCCCGCTCCCGCTCCACAGGCAACGGCAGACCGACACCGACCCGCGGGCGGCCCGCCGGGCCGAGCGCCAGGTCGCCACGATGTTCGCGGTCTCCGCGCTCTCGACCATCGCCTTCGTCGTCGCCTACGTCGCGATCCCGACCACGAGCTATCTCAACCTCGGCCCGATCGGGATCTTCCAGACCTCCAACCTCGTGCTCGGCCTGACCTTCGGCGTCGCGGTGCTGCTGATCGGGGTCGGGGCGATCCAGTGGGCCAAGAAGCTCATGGCCGACGAGGAGATGGTCGACGAGCGCCACCCGCTCGGCTCCCCCAAGGAAGACCAGGACGCGGCGCTGGCCATGTTCCAGGCGGGCACCGCAGAGTCCGGCTTCGTGGAGCGCACGCTGGTCCGGCGTACTCTCATCGGCGCACTCGCGCTGTTCCCGATCCCGTTCGTCGTCCTGCTCCGGGACATGGGACCCCTGCCCGGTGACTCCCTGCGGCACACCATCTGGCGCAAGGGCAGCCGGATCGTCGTCGATGTCACCGGCCAGCCGCTGCGTCCCGAGGACCTCAACATCGGCACCCTCGTGTCGGCCTCCCCCGCCGACCTCGACGAGATCCAGGAGGAGGAGGGCACGCAGAACGCGCGCGCCAAGGCCTCCATCATCCTGGTCCGGATGACACCGCAGGAGATCCGCAGCCAGCAGGCGCCGGCCGGGGAGACCTGGGACCACCAGGGCATCCTCGCGTTCTCCAAGATCTGCACCCACGTGGGCTGCCCGATCGCGCTCTACCAGCAGCGCACCCACCACCTGCTGTGCCCGTGCCACCAGTCGACCTTCGACCTCGCCGACTCCGGCGCGGTGGTCTTCGGCCCGGCCGCGCGCCGGATGCCCCAGCTGCCCATCACCGTCGACTCCGAGGGCTATCTCGTGGCGCAGAGCGACTTCACCGAACCGGTCGGCCCGAGCTTCTGGGAGCGCGGATGAGCCTCGTCGTGAAAGAGGTCGGCAAGGCGATCAGCCGCGCCGACGAGCGTGCGCCGATCTCCAGCCTGCTCAAGCCCAACCTGCGCAAGGTCTTCCCCGACCACTGGTCGTTCATGCTGGGTGAGATCGCGCTCTACTCCTTCATCATCCTGCTGCTCACCGGTGTCTACCTCACCATCTGGTTCAAGCCCTCGATGGTCGAGGTCATCTACGACGGCTCCTACCAGCCGCTGAACGGCATCGCGATGTCGGAGGCGTACGCCTCGGCTCTCGACATCAGCTTCGACGTCCGCGGCGGCCTGCTGATCCGGCAGATCCACCACTGGGCGGCGCTGTTCTTCATGGCCGCGATGATGGTGCACATGTTCCGGATCTTCTTCACCGGAGCGTTCCGCAAGCCGCGTGAGGTCAACTGGGTGATCGGCGGCACGATGATCCTCATCGGGCTGCTGGAGGGCTTCGCCGGCTACTCCCTGCCCGACGACCTGCTCTCCGGTGTGGGCGTGCGGATCGTCGCCGGAATCGTGCAGGCCGTGCCGATCGTAGGCACCTACCTGATGTTCTTCATCTTCGGCGGCGAGTTCCCCGGCAACGACTTCATCCCACGGCTCTATACGTTCCACGTGCTGCTCGTGCCCGGCATCCTGCTGGCGATGATCGGGTTGCACCTCGTCCTGATCTTTTACCACAAGCACACCCAGTACCCCGGCGCCGGTCGCACCAACACCAACGTGGTCGGCTACCCGCTGTTCCCGGTCTACACGGCGAAGGCAGGCGGCTTCTTCTTCATCGTCTTCGGCGTCACGGTGCTGATCGCGGGTCTGGTGACGATCAACCCGATCTGGGCGTACGGGCCGTATGTGCCCGACCAGGTGACGGCGGGGTCGCAGCCGGACTGGTACATCGGCTTCCTCGACGGGGCGCTGCGCGCCTTCCCCGCGTGGGAGACCAACCTGTGGGGCTACACGCTCAGCTGGAACATCCTGATCCCCGGTCTCGTCATGCCGGGCGTCCTCACCGGCCTGCTCCTCGCCTACCCGTTCCTCGAGGCCTGGGTCACCGGAGACAAGAGCGAGCACCACCTGCTGGACCGCCCGCGCAACGCCGCGACCCGCACCGCGCTGGGGGCCATGGCGATCTCGTTCTACGGCATCCTGGTCATCAACGGTGCCAACGACCTGATCGCGCAGGCGTTCAACCTCTCGATCAACCAGCTCACCTGGCTCACCCGAATCGGGGTCTTCGTGATCCCGCCGCTGGTGTTCATCGCCACCCGTCGCTTCTGCCTCGGGCTGCAGCGGCGCGATCGCGAGCTGCTCCTGCACGGCCGCGAGAGCGGCCAGATCCTGCGGCTCCCCCACGGCGAGTTCATCGAGATCCACGAGCCGGTCTCCGACGAGCAGAAGGCGGTGCTGCTCTCCAAGGCCGACCTCGTCGCGCTCGAGGCGCCGCCGGCCACCGCCGAGAACGGCGTCGCCACCCCGCAGCTGCGGGCCACGCGGCTCCGGGCCAGGCTCTCGGC
>JANMMN010000372.1:0-1526 GCA_031373405.1 Actinomycetes bacterium | reverse complement strand
GTAATCGATGCCCGCACCCAACCCGAACAGCGTGACCACACTCTGAGCGAGGCTCGAGACACTCAAGAGTTGCGCCAACCCGTACAGGATTGCCATCGTGGTGGTGATCGACATCAACCCCACCATGATCGGCAATCCCGCTGCAACGAACGCACCGAAGGCGAAGACCAGCACGACCGCCACCAACGGCAGGGTGGCCAGTTCGCTGCGCCGCACATCAGCCTCGGAACGTTCGGCAAAATCCCTGGTCACAGCGGTCGAACCGGTCGGTTCGAGGTGTAAATCGCGCGGACTTGGGCGGGCGGGTCCTGGGATGGGGGGGGCATGACGTCGTCGGACGCGCGGGTCGAGCTCGACGACGAGACGGCGGTCCTCGCCCGGCTCTCCGTGCTCGACCGGTTCCTGCCGCCGTGGATCCTGCTCGCGATGGCCGGCGGACTGCTCCTCGGCCGCCACGTTCCGGGTGTGCAGTCGGCACTCGACGCCGTCAAGGTCGGCCAGACGTCGCTGCCGATCGCGCTCGGCCTGCTGCTGATGATGTACCCGGTGCTGGCGAAGGTGCGCTACGAGGACATGGGCCACGTCACGGGTGACCGCCGGCTGCTCTGGCTCTCGCTGCTGCTCAACTGGGTCATCGGCCCTGCGCTCATGTTCGCGCTCGCCTGGCTCTTCCTCGCCGACCAGCCGGAGTTCCGCACCGGGCTCATCGTGATCGGGCTCGCGCGCTGCATCGCCATGGTGCTCATCTGGAACGACCTCGCGTGCGGCGACCGTGAGGCGGCCGCGCTGCTCGTGGCGATCAACTCGGTCTTCCAGGTCGCGGCGTACGCCCTGCTCGGCACGTTCTACCTGAGCATCCTCCCCGGCTGGCTCGGCCTCGACACCCAGGACGTGACGTTCTCCACCTGGGACATCACCAAGGCGGTGCTGATCTTCCTCGGCATCCCCCTCGTCGCCGGTTACCTGACCAGGCGCGTCGGGCTCCGCACCCGGGGGCGTGAGTGGTACGAGGGCACGTTCATCCCTCGGATCGGCCCGTTCGCGCTCTACGGGCTGCTGTTCACGATCGTCGTCATGTTCGCCCTGCAGGGTGACGCCATCACCTCCGACCCCGGTGCCGTCGTCGCGATCGCCGTCCCGCTGCTCGTCTACTTCGCCCTCATGTGGGGCGTGTCGTTCGCCCTCGGGGTCCGAGCCAGGCTCGGCTACCCGAAGACGGCGACGGTCGCGTTCACCGCTGCGGGCAACAACTTCGAGCTCGCGATCGCGGTCAGCATCGGCGTGTGGGGGGTGACCTCCGGGCAGGCGCTGGCCGGCGTGATCGGACCGCTGATCGAGGTCCCGGCCCTCGTCGGGCTCGTGTACGTCTCCCTCTGGCTCCGTCGTCTACTCGTCCGGAGAGCGGGAACAGCCTCTCCTGAGCGATCCGGCGTCGGATCGGGATGAGGTGACGGACCTCACCCCCAAGTGCTTGCTCCCCGCTTGCTATAGCAAGCACTCCGGGTGCACTCTTGAGTCATGACACC
>JANMMN010000340.1:0-7794 GCA_031373405.1 Actinomycetes bacterium | reverse complement strand
CGCTACCCGTTTTCCCCCACCCCCGCCCCCCCCCGGCCCGCTTGAAAACCCTCCACCCCCCCGGTGCGCATCATTAACTGGTGGTTACCTGTTTTTACTCGCGGGCGGGAGGTTACTGGAAGCGGATCTCGGTGCTGGTCGCGGCCGTTGCGCTGCGCTCGGCTGATGCGGTCTCTCCGGTGCCGGTGCCGGTGCCGGTGCCGGTGCCGTTGCCTTCGGCGGAGCTGCCGCGGCCGCGGCCACCTCGGCGACGTCGGCGGCGCGGGGCCGCTGACTCGTCGGCGTCGGTCGAGCTGGTCGAGCCCGCTGCGCCGGCTGAGTCGGCCGCCCCGCTGTCCGCCGAGTCCGCCGCACCGCTGCCGGCGGTGTCGGTCGAACCGTTGCGGGTACGCCGCCGCTGCCGGTCGCGAGGCTCCCGGGGGGCGCGCTCCTCGCCCTTCGTGGCGTCGTGGCTGGGCTTGTCATGGCTGGGCTTGTCACGGCTGGCGGCGTGCTTGTCGGGCTTGTCGGGCTTGTCGGGCGTGCGGACCCCGGACCTCGGCTTGTCGGCGTGACGCGAGCGCTTGCCGGCCGAGGCGCCGGTCTCGCCGAGGTCCTCGATGACCTCCGCGTCGAGGCCGGCGCGCTTCTGCGCCGACCTCGGGAGGCGGCCCTTGGTGCCCTCGGGGATGGAAAGGCCGGTGTAGAGGTGGGGGCTGTTGGAGTAGGTCTCGACGGGCTCCGCGAACGCGAGGCCGAGAGCCTGGTTGATCATCTTCCACCGGTGCATGTCGTCCCAGTCGACGAGCGTGATCGACGTACCGTCCTTGCCCGCGCGACCGGTCCGACCGATGCGGTGCAGGTAGGTCTTCTCGTCGTCCGGGCACTCCCAGTTGATGACGTGGGTGACGTCGGCGACGTCGATGCCGCGGGCGGCCACGTCGGTCGCCACGAGGACGTCGACCTTGCCGCTGCGGAACGCGCGCAGCGCCTGCTCACGGGCACCCTGGCCGAGGTCGCCGTGGACGGCCGCGGCGGCGAAGCCGCGGTCGACGAGGTCGTCGGCCACCCGCTGCGCATTGCGCTTGGTGCGGCAGAAGATCATCGTCAGGCCACGGCCGTCGGACTGCAGCGCCCGGGCGATGATCTCGTTCTTGTCCAGGTTGTGGGCCCGGTAGATGTGCTGCTCGATCGCGTCGACCGTGGCGTGCTCGTCGCCCGCGTCGATCGCGCGGATGTGCGTGGGCTGGGTCATGTAGCGGCGCGCCAGGGCGACGATCTTGCCCGGCATCGTGGCCGAGAAGAGCATCGTCTGGCGCACCGGCGGCACGAGCGCCACGATGCGCTCGACGTCGGGCAGGAACCCCATGTCGAGCATCTCGTCGGCCTCGTCGAGCACGAGCGTCTTGACGTGCTTGAGGCTGAGGTGGCCCTGGCGGGCGAGGTCGATCAGGCGACCCGGCGTACCGACGACGATCTCGATGCCCTTCTGCAGGGCCTCGACCTGCGGCTCGTAGGCACGACCTCCGTAGAGGCAGATCACGCGCACGCCGCGCAGCCGACCGGCTTTCGCGAGGTCGCTGGCGACCTGGATGCCGAGCTCACGGGTGGGGACCACGACGAGCGCCTGCGGCTTGCCGCGGACGTTGTCGGGCTGGTCGTCGAACCCGTCGTCCGTCGGCGCGATGAGACGCTGCAGCGCGGGGATCCCGAAGCCGAGCGTCTTGCCGGTGCCGGTCTTCGCCTGACCGATGAGGTCGGTGCCGACGAGCGCCATCGGGAGGGTGAGCTCCTGGATGGGGAAGGCGGTGATGATGCCGTCGAGCGCCAGGGCCTCCACCGTCGCGGGGAGGACGCCGAGCTCGGCGAAGGTCTTGGGTGCCACGATGGGCACCGTCATGTCGACGTCTGGGGTGGCGTCGGCGTCGAGGTCGATCGGGTCGGTCTGCGTGGGGTCTGTCTGGGTGGTCAGGGCCTGCTCCGTGGGTAGGCCGCGGCGTTGCGTCGCACGCACGGAGGCCAGGGTCTGCGAGTAGGAACGCGACACCCGGGAGCCGTGCAACCTTCGGGGTGAAGGCGCCGTCGGCGTCTGGTCACGGTGTGGTTTCGGATCGGCCGTGACCGGTAGGGACTCTACGAGTCTACCCGCAGCCGGCCCCGACGAGCCCCAGGCCGGTCCGGAGCGTCCCGGCCGGCGTGCAGAGCCACGCGGTACGCCGCGCCACGCGGCTTTCCGGTCGCTTGGGACGCGTGGCGCAGGTGGACGCCGTACGCTCGCGATTCGTGAGCGACACTGCGGACGGCCCCGACTCCTTCGCGCCGCCCACCTCGGCGCTGGTCGACGATCCCGACTACCGATCCGGTGTGGTCGACCTGCTCGGTGTGCTCGCCTACACCGAGCTCGTGGCCTTCGAGCGGCTCGCCGCCGATGCCTCCCTCGCCCCGTCGATCAGCGACGAGGTTGCCCTCGCGCTCATGGCCACCGCCGAGATCCGGCACTTCACCCGGCTCGCCGAGCGGCTCTCCGAGCTCGGCGTCGACCCCTCGGTGGCCATGGCGCCCTTCGTCGAGCCGATCGGGGAGTTCCACGCCAAGACCGCCCCCGGCGACTGGCTGGAGAGCCTCGTGAAGGCCTACGTCGGCGACGGGATCGCCACGGACTTCTACCGTGAGGTCTCGCGGGCGGTCGACCCCGAGACCCGGGCGCTCGTGCTCGAGGTGTGCAGCGACACCGGTCACGCCAACTTCGCGGTGGCGACCGTGCGGGCGGCGATCGAGGCCGACCCACGGATCGGAGGGCGGCTGGCGCTGTGGGGGCGGCGCCTCGTCGGTGAGGCGATGTCGCAGGCGCAGCGCGTGGCGGCCGAGCGCGACGGGCTCGCCTCGCTGCTCGTGGGCGGGGTCGACCGTCCCGGCATGGGGCTGGCGGAGCTGGGGGCGATGTTCTCGCGTCTGACGGACGCGCACACCCGGCGGATGCAGACCCTCGGGCTTCAGGCCTGAGTTCTCGGCCCCGGGCAGGACAGCAGCTCTCAGCCCCCGCCGAAACCGATCTTGCCGCGCTCGCCGGCGCCCACCTCGACGTAGGCGATCTTGTCGCCCGGCACCAGGACCGTGCGGCCCTTGTCGTCGGCCAGCACCAGCGCGCTGCCGTCCGTGACCGCAGTCGACACGAGCGCCACGACCTCCTCGGGGGTCTGCTCGCTCTGCAGCACGACCTCGCGCGCAGCCTGCTGCACGCCGATCTTGACCTCCACGACGGATCCTTCCAGTCGACCAGCTCGTGCGCCCCACCACCGCGAGCGCCTGAGGTCAACTTACCGGCGCGGGCACCCCCCGGCTTCCCGCGACCCCTCGTGTCCGCCGACGGCGTACCTCACCAGGAGCAGGACCACGGGCTCGCTCAGGACGAGGGCGGGTGGCTGAGGGGGATGCCGGAGATGCCACGCCAGCCGAGCGTGCTCACGAGCCGCGCGGCGTCCTCCTTGGACAGGTGGGTGGCCTCGCGCAACCAGTGCCGGGCCGCGGTCTGCGCCTGGCCGGTCAGGCCGGCCGCGAGCAGCATCGCCTCGGCGGCGGTGAGACCGGTGTCCTCGGCGATCACCCGGCTGACCAGCGTGGCACAGGCGTCGTTGGTGCGGTCGACCCGCTCGCGGACGGCGGCCTCGTTGGTGAGGTCGGACTCGAAGATGAGACGGAACGCACCGCCGGGGTCGTCGACGAAGTCGAAGTACGCCTGGACGGTGGCCTGCACGCGCAGCTTGTTGTCGGCGGTCGAGGCCAGGGCGGTCTCGACGGCGGCGACGAGCGCGTCGGAGCTGGCGTCGAGGAGGGCGAGGTAGAGGTCGAGCTTGCCGGGGAAGTGCTGGTAGAGCACCGGCTTGCTGACCCCGGCCGCTTCGGCGATGTCGTCCATCGCGGCGGCGTGGTAGCCGGACGCGACGAAGACCTCGCGGGCGGCGTCGAGCAGCTGGGCGCGACGCTCACGCCTCGGGAGGCGCTGGCCACGCACCGAGGAGCGACCCGCGTCGGAGACGACAGTCATATCCCTGATCCTACTCATGGGTAATCGGGCCGTGGCCGGGGCGCGCGTCGGCGCGGGTCGGGTCCGTCGCGTCGATGACCATCGGAGGCACATCCGTGCGACCCTCGACCGCGTGACCCGTCGCCGTGACCCGGAGAGCTCCCGCTGATGTCCGACGTCCCGCACACCACTGCCGAGCTGCTCGACCACCTCCCCACGCCCTGGCCGCGCGAGGACCTTGCGGTGCCCAACGGCACGATCTCCCTGCGCGTCGCGAGTCCGGCCGGGCCGGGCGACCACGAGCCAGCGGTCTTCGTCCACGGCCTCGGCGGCAACGCCACCAACTGGACCGACCTCATGGCACTGCTGCGCGACCGTGTCGACGGGATCGCGCTCGACCTGCCGGGATTCGGCTGGTCGCCACCGCCGCGCGACGGCGACTTCTCACCGCGCCGCTCGGCCGAGACCGTGGCGGACGTGATCGACGCGCGCTTCGACGGCCGGCCCGTGCACCTGTTCGGCAACTCGATGGGCGGCGCGGTCGCGGTGCAGCTGGCGGCGCGGCGCCCCGAGCTCGTGCGCACGCTCACGCTCGTGAGCCCGGCGCTGCCCAAGGTGGCCGTGCGGCGCACCAACATCCACCTGCCCGTCATCGCCGCCCCGGGGTTGGGCACCACCCTGATGAAGCGCTACCTGACCCTCGACGCCGCGACCCGCGCGCGGGCCACCATCGCGGTCTGCTTCGCCGACCCCACGACCGTCCCGGTCGAGCGGATGGAGGAGGCGGTGGCGGAGGTGCGCCGCCGCGACGGTCTGCCCTACGTGGCCGACGCCTTCCTCCAGTCGCTGCGCGGGCTCATGGCCACCTACCTCGACCGCTCCGAGGAGCGGCCATGGAAGCTCGCCGAGACGATCACCTGCCCCACGCTGCTGGTGCACGGTCGGCGCGACAAGCTCGTCGACCCGATCGCCGCGCACACCAAGGCGTTCCCCGACGTGCGCGTGCTCGTGCTCCCGCACGCGGGTCACGTCTCCCAGATCGAGCAGCCGGTGCTCGTCTCGGACGCCTGGCGGTCTCTCGCCGGCTCACCCACCCGCTGACGCTGGGTAGACGGCACGGTAAACGGTCTAGACCGTTCGACCGGCCGCGACCGGCTCGCACGGATACCGTGGCGCCGTGACCGAGACGGCGTCCCGCCCCCTCCCCGACCGCGCCCGGATCGTCGTCGTCGGAGGTGGGGTCGGCGGTACGTCGGTCGCGTACCACCTCGGGCTGGCGGGCGAACGTGACGTGGTGCTGGTCGACCGCGCCGGGCTCACCAGCGGGTCGACCTTCCACTCGGCCGGCCTGGTCGGTCAGCTGCGGTCCGACCCGACGCTCACCGAGATGAACCGCTATTCCGTCGAGCTCTACCGACGACTGCAGCTGGGCGAGCACCCACCTGGCTGGGTCGAGTCCGGCAGCATCCGACTCGCCTCGACCCCCGAGCGCTGGGAGGAGATCTCTCGCCAGGCCGGGTGGGCGGCCTCGAGCGGCCTCGACCTGAGGCTGATCTCCGCGCACGAGGCACAGGAGCTGTTCCCGCTCATGTCCACCGACGGCGTCGTCGGCGCCTGCTTCCTCCCGACGGACGGTCAGGTCGATCCCTCCCAGCTGACGTACTCCCTCGCTGCGGCAGCCCGGGCTCTCGGTGTCGCCATCCACCCGCACACCAGGGTGCTCGGCATCGAGACGGAGGGCGAGGGCCTGCGTCGCCACGTCACGGCGGTGCGCACCGACAAGGGCGACATCGAGTGCGAGATCGTGGTCGACTGCGGCGGGATGTTCGCGGCCGAGATCGCGCGCATGGTTGGTGTGCGAGTGCCGATCGTGCCCATGTCGCACCAGTACGTCGTGACCGAGCCGATGTTCGAGCACCGCGAGACGCCGCTGCCGTCGCTGCGCGATCCGGACAACCTCGTCTACTTCCGCCAGGAGGTCGACGGCCTCGTGATGGGTGGCTACGAGCGGCGCTCCGAGCCGTGGACCGCGAGCTCCTCGACGTACGACGCGATCCCTGCCGACTTCAACGGCCGCCTGCTGGCACCGGACCACGACCGCTTCGTCGAGATCAGCGAGAACGCCGCGTTGCGGGTGCCGTCGATCGCCGAGGTGGGGATCCGCAGCTTCATCAACGGCCCCGAGGGGTTCACCCCGGACAACGAGTTCTGCCTCGGCCCGACCGACGTTGCCGGGTTCTTCGTCGCGGCGGGGTTCTGCGCCCACGGCATCGCCGGTGCCGGTGGAATCGGCAAGGTGATGGCGGAGTGGGTGCTCGAGGGCGCGCCGCCGATGGACCTGTGGCACATGGACGTACGGCGGTTCGGGCAGTCCTACCGTTCGCCGTCGTACACGCTCGCGCGGACCGTGGAGAACTACGAGTCCTACTACGACATCCGCTACCCGAATCACGAGCGATCAGCCGGCCGTCCCCTGCGCACGTCTCCTGCCTACTCGTGGCATGCCGCGCACGGGGCGTCGTTCGGCGAGAAGTCCGGTTGGGAGCGGGTCAACCACTACTGGACCAACGCGCTCGAGGGCGACGAGTCATGGCGCCCCGACGGCTGGGCCGGGCGCAACTGGTCGCCGGCGATCGTCGCCGAGCATCGCGCGACGCGTGCGGCGGCCGCCATCTTCGACGAGTCGTCGTTCGCGAAGATCGAGGTGAGCGGTCGTGATGCCGCGCGCCTGCTCGAGTGGGTCTGCGACAACGAGGTGTCGCGGGGGGCCGGGTCGGTGACCTACACCCAGGCGCTCAACGCGCAGGGGGGGATCGAGTGCGACTTCACCGTCACCCAGCTCGACGAATCGCTGTTTCTCGTCGTGACCGGCACCGCGTTCGCCACCCACGACGCGTCGTGGTTGCGCACTCAGGCGCGCGAGCTCGACGCCGACGTGCGGATCACGGACGTGACAGGCGCCTGGTCCTGCTTCGGGCTCTGGGGTCCTCGGGCCCGTGACATCCTCGCGCCGCTCACGCCGCAGGACCTCGGCAACGACGCGTTCCCGTTCCTGGCGATGCGCGAGACCACGATCGGCGACGTGCCGGTGCGGATGGTGCGGGTGACGTTCGTCGGTGAGCTGGGCTGGGAGCTCTACTGCCCCAGCGAGTACGGCGCCGGTCTGTGGGCCGCGCTCTGGGCCGCGGGGGAGCCGCACGGGCTGGTCGCGGGTGGATACCGAGCCATCGACTCGCTACGGCTCGAGAAGGGGTACCGCGTCTGGGGTGCCGACATCGACCCCGCGCACACGCCGTACGAGGCCGGGCTGGGTTTCTGCGTGAAGCTCGACAAGCCCGGTGGGTTCCTGGGCCGCGAGGCGCTCGTCGCGCAGAAGGCCGACGGCGCACGGCGTCGGCTCTGCTGCCTCGTCCTTGATGGAACCTCGAAGGTCGCGCTCGGCAACGAGCCGGTGCTCGTCGACGGCGAGGTCGTCGGCCGGGTCACGAGCGGCGGGCTCGGTTACACCGTCGGAGCGTCGATCGCCTTCGTCTACCTCCCGGTCGAGCACGCCGAGGCAGGAACGCCGGTGCAGGTAGGCGTCTTCGGCGAGTGGATCGCAGCAACGGTGACGCGCGACCCGCTCTACGACCCCCGCAGCACCCGAGTCCGCACCTAAAAGGGCCGCGAGTAACACCTCGAATCGACCGGTTCGGGCGCCGAACCGGTCGATTAAAGGTGGTAATCGCGGACGGGGGTGGCCGGGGTGGGGGCGGAGGGTGTCGGGGTGGTGCGGGGTGCGGGGCCCGAGG
>JANMMN010000315.1:0-7208 GCA_031373405.1 Actinomycetes bacterium | reverse complement strand
GCGCTGTCTAGATCGACTGCGCTGTCACAGAACTTGACACCGACGTTGGAGTAAACTCTACCGCACGGGCGTCGAAATCCCGAATCGTGGGTGAACGCTCGGGGTCGGTCCCCCGCTCTGACCTGCACCGATGCCCTGTCGCACGCACGGCAGAGTCCAGTTCGCGGGAGGACGGAATCCCGACCGAACCGCCGGTCCCCGGCCCAGCCATCGGACTAGCCTGCGAGTCGTCAGCCCACTCGCACCTCGGAGGTCCCCCATGGCCCACGTCCTCGCCGTCGGCACCCGCAAGGGCCTGTGGCTCTTCCGGTCCGAGGACCGCCGAACCTGGACCTCGGACGGACCGCACTTCCTCATGCAGGAGGTCGCCTCCGTCGCGATCGACACCCGTCGCGGCACCCCCCGCATCATCGCCGGGGTCATGTCGTGGCACTGGGGGCCGACGATCGCGTGGTCCGACGACCTCGGCGCGACCTGGCACGAGACGCAGAACGCCGCCATCGCCTTCCCGGAGGACACCGGCGCCGCGCTGGGCAGGGTGTGGCAGATCCAGCCCGACAGCGCCGAGCGGCCCGACGTCGTCTGGGCCGGCTGCGAACCCACCTCCCTGTGGCGCAGCGACGACCGCGGCGAGACGTTCGCGCTCGTCCGCGGTCTGTGGGACCACCCCCACCGGCCGAACTGGGCGCCGGGCTTCGGAGGTGCCGCCGTGCACACCGTCCTGCCCGAGTCGGCCTCGGACCGGGTGACGGTCGCGATGAGCACCGGAGGCGTCTACGTCTCCGAGGACGGGTCCACCGGGTGGATGCCGCGCAACCGCGGGATCCACGTGAAGTTCCTGCCGGAGGAATACCCCGAGTACGGCCAGTGCGTGCACAAGGTCGCGGTCGACGCAGGCGACCCGCGTCGGATGTACGCCCAGAACCACCACGGGGTCTACCGCACCGACGACGGCGGTGAGCAGTGGGTGTCGATCGCCGACGGGCTTCCCAGCGACTTCGGCTTCATCGCGCTGGCCTCACCGCACCGCCCCGGCACCGCCTGGGTGATGCCGCTCGAGGCCGACGAGCGGCGGATCCCGGTGGGCGGTCGGATGCGGGTGCACCGGACCCGCGATGCGGGCGACACCTGGGAGGAGCTCGGGGCAGGACTCCCCGACGAGGCGTACACCGTGGTGCTGCGCGACGCCGCGTGCGTCGACGACGAGCAGGCGACCGGGGTCTATCTCGGCACGCGTGATGGCTGCGTCTATGCCAGCGCCGACGAGGGCGACACCTACGTGCTCGTCGCCGACCACTTGCCCGACGTGCTCTCGGTGCGCGCCGCAGTCGTGCCGTGACCGCACAACCTGCCGTGGGCATCACCGTGCGTCTGCCGTCGATGCTCGCCGAGCTCGCGGACGGCTCGCGGACGCTGGCGATCGCGGCGGCGCCGGCGACCGTTCGCGCGCTGCTCGATGCGGTGGCCGGGACGCATCCGGCGCTCGAGCGCCGGATCCGCGACGAGCAGGGGCAGGTGCGGCGCTACGTCAACGTCTACGTCGACGGCGTCGACGTGCGGCACGCCGACGGTCAGGACACTGCTCTCGCCGACGGAGCGGAGATCCACGTGCTGCCCTCGGTCGCGGGCGGCTGCGCTGAGCACGATTGAGCTGGGCTCGGTTGGCCCGAGCTGCGACCAGGCACGCCCGAGTCAGGACAGGCCGACGATCTCACCGTCCGCATCGATGTCGATGCGTTCGGCCGAGGGGTGCTTGGAGAGTCCGGGCATCGTGCGCATGTCGCCGCAGATCGCGTAGACATAGCCCGCTCCGACGGCGGCGCGGACCTCGCGAACCGGCATCCGCCAGCCGCGCGGTGCCCCGCGCAGGGTGGGATCGCTGGAGATCGAGAGATGCGTCTTGGCGATCACCACGGGAAAGTCGCCGTACCCGAGCGCCTCGAACTGGCGCAGCCCCGTGGCAGCGATCGAGGACACGTCGATGCCTGCAGCGCCGTACACGTCACGGGCCACCGCGGTCAGCTTGTCGACCAGCGGCTCGTCGAGGTCGTAGGCGTAGCGGAAGTCGGTCGGATCGGCTGCCGCCTGCTCCACGGCGTGCACCAGCTCGAGCGCGCCCTCGCCGCCCTGCGCCACATGGCGGGTCACCGCGACCCGTGCCCCGGCGCGTCGGGCAACCGCGCGGATCACCTCGTGCTCGGACTCGTGATCGGTCGGGAACGCGTTGATGGCCACCACCGGCGAGACCCCGAAGCCGCGGAGGATCTCGATGTGGTGCTCGAGGTTGGGGGCGCCCGCGAGCACGTCGTCGGGGTTCTCCGCGAGCAGCTCGGGCGGCAGCGGCTTGCCCGCGACGACCTGGTAGCGCCCGGAGTGAGCCTTGAGCGCGCGCACCGTCGCGACCAGCACGGCCACGTCGGGCCGAAGCCCAGACACGCGACACTTCACGTCGAAGAACCGCTCGGCTCCCATGTCGGCACCGAAGCCGGCTTCGGTGATGAGGTAGTCCCCCATCCGCGAACCGACGAGGTCGGCGATCACGCTGGAGTTGCCCGTCGCGATGTTGCCGAAGGGTCCGGCGTGCACGAGAGCGGGAGTGCCCGCCAAGGTCTGCATGAGGTTGGGCTTGATCGCGTCGCGAAGGATGACCGCCATCGCGCCGCCCGCCTTGAGGTCGTCGGCGCTCACCGGTGCACCCTCGACCGTGTAGCCGACCACGATCCGCCCGAGCCGGGCACGCAGGTCGTGCAGGTCAGTGGCGAGCGCGAGGATCACCATCACCTCGCTCGCCGCAGTGATGTCGAATCCGCTCTGCCGCGGGACGCCATCGACCCGGGCGCCGAGGCCGATCACGAGGTTGCGCAACGCGCGGTCGTTCACGTCGAGCACGCGACGCCACGCGATGCTGTGCGGGTCGAGCCCGAGCACGTTGCCGTGGTGGAGGTGGTTGTCGACCATCGCCGCGAGCAGGTTGTGCGCGGCGGTGACGGCGTGGAAGTCGCCGGTGAGGTGCAGGTTCATGCTCTCCATCGGCACGACCTGGCTGTAGCCGCCGCCGGCCGCACCGCCCTTGATGCCGAACGTCGGGCCCATCGACGGCTGCCGTAACGCGACCGTGGCGCTGCGTCCGACGAGGGCGAGCCCCTGCGCGAGACCCACCGCGGTCGTCGTCTTGCCCTCGCCGAGCGGGGTCGGGGTGATCGCCGTGACCAGCACGTAGGTCGCCCGCGGGCGGTCCGAGAGAGCCGACTCCGTCAGTCGATCGAGCTTCGCGACGTGTCGCCCGTACAGCTCGAGATGCTCCGCGGAGATGCCCGCACCGGCCGCGACCTCCTCGATCGGTCGCAGCGTCGCCGCGCGGGCGATCTCGAGGTCGGAGGGCATGGGCGAGGGAGCGGACGTCGTCGTCACGGCCCGAGCATGCTCCCGGGCCGGCTCGAGCGTCCCGCACTCGCCCAAGATCAACGTGCCTGGTTCGTCACAGCCGCCATGTCACTGACGCCACGTGCGCCGCCCTGCTCCCTCCGGGTGAAGATCAGCCCGGCCACGGAGCCCGGCACGCTCCGGTGGTCAAGGCGGCGGGCACACCGGTCGACCGTGATGGTGGGAGCCGTGCTGTCGGAGCCGGTTCCGCTGACGCGTGAGCGGGTACGGCACCTGCTGCGCCCGCCCGGAGGTGTGACGGTGACCCGATCGCGCACCGACGTCCGCGCTCGGGTGTCGGTATGACGTCCCTCCCCCCGACCGGCCTCGGGGGCCGGCACGAGTTCGTCGGCGGTGACCCGCTCACTCACGTACGGCCGTCGAGACCCCCCGTCACCGGCAGGGTCGCGATCAGCGTCCGCGCTCCCGCTGCCGGGAGCACCGATCCCCCTCGGGCGCCGCGACCAGGGACTGTCGCCCTGGCGGTCGGTGCCGTCGGTCTGGTGGGCGTCGTCGGGCTCGGTGCGGTGTCCGCCTGGGGTGGGCTTGCCGGTCCCGGCGGACGGGCGAGCCTGCTCGGCACCGTTGCCGCGCTCGCGGGGACGTACCTCTGCCTCGGCCTGCTGCTGCTGGTCGCGCGACTGCCGTGGTTGGAACGCGAGCTCGGACAACCGCGCCTCGTGCGACTTCATCGCACGGTGGCGCCGTACTCGCTCGCGCTCATCGGCGCCCACGTGGCGCTCACCATGCTGGGACGCGCGCAGGCCACCGACAGTGCTGTGCTCGCCACCGTGTGGTCGACGGTCACCACGACGGCATGGATGCTTCCCGCGGCCGTGGCCTTCGTGCTCATGATCGGCATCGGCACGCTCTCCTACCGGTCGATCCGGGCGCGCATGTCGTACGAGACGTGGTGGGTGGCCCACCTGTACTTCTACCTCGCGGTTGCGCTGGCCTTCGGGCACCAGGTGACCCAAGGGCTCGCGTTCGCCGACCGCACCGCCCCGCGCTGGGTCTGGATCGCGTTGTACGCCGGGGTCGCGGGTGCGATCGTCACGGGCCGCATCCTGATCCCGCTCCGTCGCGCGGCGCAGCACCGGCTGAGGGTGACCGCGATCGAGGTCGAGTCGCCCGAGCAGGTGTCCGTCGTGGTGACCGGCGTCGCGCTCGATCGCCTGGAGGCCACGGGTGGGCAGTTCTTCCAGTGGCGTTTCCTCACGCGCGACCTGTGGTGGCAGGCGCATCCGTACTCGTTGTCGCGAGCACCTGACGGCTCGTCGCTGCGGATCACCGTGGGCGGTACGGGCGACCACGCCACCGCCCTGCGTGCCCTGCGCCCCGGCACGCGTGTCGTCGCCGAGGGTCCTTACGGCGTGCTCACGGCCGAGGCACGCCGCGGCGACCGGATCACCGCCATCGCAGCGGGGATCGGCATCACCGCGATCCACGCACTGCTCGAGGACATGCCGTCAGCGGTCGATGTGACCGTCGTCCATCGCGTGCGCAGTCGCACCGACGCACCGCTCCGCGCTGAGCTCGCCGCGCTGGCAGCCGAGCGGGGGTGGCGGATCCACTATCTCGAGGGCTCGCGCGAGGACATCACGCTCACCCGGGCCCTGCTCGTCGACGTCGCTCCCGGTCTGCCTGGTTCGGATGTGTACGTCTGCGGCCCGAGCGGGTTCGTCGCGACCGTCGGCGAGCTGGCCCGCGCCTCCGGAGTGCCCCGTGAGCGGATCCATCATGAGTCCTTCTCGATGTGACACCGCGGCCACCGCCGAGCGCAGGTGGTCACGGTGATGCGCTCCGTCCTCGTGGCCGGCGGGACCGTGGCCGGGCTGATCTCGGTGCTGTCGTACTCGTCGGGGGCCGATCCCACCGCAGTGGTGCTGGCCCCCGGCGAGCCGACCGGGCTCGGTGCGCCGTCGCTGGCGGTGGGCCAGGCGCCTGGTCCGCGAGCCGGAGGAGCCGAGGACGGGGAGCCCGCCCCGCCGGACCCGGTCGGGACCAGCACCACGGGTGACCTGGGCGCCGTGACGCCCACCGACCCCGCGGCCCTTCCCACGGCTGACGGGGTCGGTGCGACCCCGGACGACCCCGCGACCGCGTCTCCGCGGACCACGCAGCGCACCAGCACGCCGCGGCCGACGACGCGCAGCTCGTCGCCCTCCCCGGCGCGACCTTCGACACCTCCGCCCACGCCGGGTCCCACCCCCCGGCCCACCGGCTCGTCCACGACCTCGACCGGCCCCAGCGCTTCGCCTTCGACGCCGCCGACCTCACCGTCGGCATCGTCGAGTCCGACGCCGACGGCAACGCCCACCGTGAGCGGCCCCCAGGACTACGTCGGGGCCACCCGGTTCCACCAGTACGGCGCAGTCAAGGTCGCCATCAGGGTCGACGCCGGTGTCATCGTGGACGCCTGGGCGGTCGAGTACCCGAATGACGGGGAGTCGGCCGACATCTCTGCCCGGGCGATCCCCCTGCTGCGCCAGCGCACCCTCGCCGCGCAGTCGGCCACGATCGCCACGGTGACCGGAGCGTCCCTGACGTCGCAGGCGTGGAAGGGCTCGCTGCAGTCGGCGCTGCTCGCTGCGGGGCTCTCGTGACGGCGCTGCTCGCCCCCGGTCGTGACGACGAGTCCGTCGTCACCCTCGCGGACTCCGGTCCGTGGGAGCGACGCGTGCACGCCGAGCCGGTCTGGGGCACGGTCGTCTCCTTCGATCTGAGGGCCGAGACCTTCCCCGAGGCGTACGACGAGATCCTGAGCGCGGCGATCGGCTACCTGCACCAGGTCGACGCGTGGTTCTCGACGTACCGCGCAGACTCCCCGATCACCGCGCTGCGCAACGGGTTGCTCCCGGCCTACCGGATGCCACCGGTCGTGCAGGAGGTGCTCGAGGCGTGCCAGCGCGCGCGCCTGCTGACCCGGGGAGCATTCGACCCGTGGGCGGTGCGCGGCGGCGTCGATCCGTCCGGCTATGTGAAGGGGTGGGCCGCCGGGCAGGTCGCCGACCAGCTGGTGCGCGCCGGGATCGCGAACGTCTCGGTCAACGCCGCCGGCGACATCGCCTGCCGCGGCCATCAGTCGCCGGGCGAGGAGTGGTCCATCGGCATCACCCACCCTCACGACACGGCTCAGGTCGTCGAGGTCGTACGGATCAGTGACGGCGCGGTCGCGACGAGCGGTCTCTACGAACGCGGCGCACACATCGTCGACCCGCGCAGCGGCACCACAGCGATGCGGTGCGACTCCGCGACGATCGTCGGCCCGGACTCCGGGCTCGCTGATGCGCTCGCAACCGCGGCCCTCATCACCGGACCAGGCTGTGCCGCGTGGTTCAC
This sequence comes from Actinomycetes bacterium, assembly GCA_031373405.1. Taxonomy (GTDB): domain Bacteria; phylum Actinomycetota; class Actinomycetes; order S36-B12; family CAIYMF01; genus Longivirga. The sequence goes on along the minus strand of JANMMN010000315.1, from coordinate 443 downwards.
GGACCTTCCCGCGTGGTCGGTGTATCTGGTCAAGGACGGTGAGGCGTCATTCCTCGGGCCGGCCTTCGCCCACCTGGCGTGACTTCGCGGCGCGTGAGGCTTACGGTCGCTCGAGCACGGTCGCCCCACCGCTGCGGAACACCACGATCCAGCCGCCGGCCACGAGGTCCGGGACCGACAACAAGAAGTTGGTGCTCGCGTCGTGCGACGGGAAGAGCTGGTTGCCGACGTAGGCGTAGCGCACGCCCAGCCCATCCGCGGCAGCCGCTGCGCGCGGGTCTGTCGCGATCTGAGCTGCGTGCTCCAGCAGGTAACCGCGGTCGCCGCGTTCGAGCAGCGGCGGGTTGGGCTTCATCAACAGGACCGGGGCGATCCCCGATGCGGCGTACATCCAGCCTGACCCGTCGGCGAAATGGTTGAGCACTCGGCCGTCGGCGGACACC
>JANMMN010000283.1:0-2614 GCA_031373405.1 Actinomycetes bacterium | reverse complement strand
CGCGCGCGCCGAGCGGCGGTTCGTCGCCCTCAGCGCGGTGTCCGTGGTGTGCGGGGTCGGTGCGTTCGTGACGGCACTGTGGATCTCCCAGCTGCTCGTGCCGGTCGGTACGGAGCCGGTCAGCCTGGGTGGCGCGGTCATCTTCTCGGGCGTCCTCTTCGTGGGGCTGCTCGCCGCGTGCATCCTGATCGGCTACGTCGCCGCGCGGGGGCGTCCCCCGCGTCGAGACTGACCGTCTCGGGTTAGCGTCTGGGGGTGATGGTTCCCCCGATGTCGCCCGACGACGCCACCGACCAGCCCGACGCGTCGCCCGCCCGCACCCAGGGACCGGTGACCGTACGCCGGTCGCACGTGCTCTCCACCACGACCGACCAGCGCCTGCTCGACGACCGCGGACCGAGCGACTGGGTGCACACCGACCCGTGGCGGGTGCTGCGGATCCAGGCCGAGTTCGTGGAGGGCTTCGGTGCGCTCGCGGGTCTCGGGCCCGCGGTCAGCATCTTCGGCTCCGCCCGGTCCGCCCGCGACAGCATGGAGTACGTCGCGGCGGGCACGGTCGCGGCGAAGCTCGCCGACGCCGGCTACGCGATCATCACCGGCGGCGGACCCGGCGTGATGGAGGCGGCCAACAAGGGCGCGTTCGAGGCCGGGGGCACCTCGGTCGGGCTCGGGATCGAGCTGCCGTTCGAGCAGGGCATGAACCGGTGGGTCGACATCGGGGTGCAGTTCCGCTACTTCTTCGCGCGCAAGACCATGTTCGTGAAGTACGCCCAGGCCTTCGTCGTCTTCCCCGGCGGCTTCGGCACGTTCGACGAGCTCTTCGAGGCCCTGACCCTGGTCCAGACGGGCAAGGTCACCTCGTTCCCCGTCGTGCTCGTGGGCACGGCGTACTGGGGCGGGCTCCTCGACTGGCTCCGCGAGACCGTGCTCGACGAGGGCAAGGTCTCCGCGCGCGACCTCGACCAGCTGCACGTGACCGACGACCTCGACGAGGTGGTCGCCCTCATCGAGGCGGCGACGAGGGCGCGACCGGCGATGCCGTCGGCGCCGTCGTACGAGCCTCCTGTGGAGGTCTGAGATGCCCGCTGTCGCCGTGTTCTGCGCCTCCAGCGAGGACATCGACGAGCGGTACATGGCACTCGCGGGGGAGGTCGGGTTCGCGCTCGCGCGCCGTGGCTGGACCCTGGTGAGCGGCGGCGGATCGGTGAGCTGCATGGGAGCGGTGGCGCGGGCCGCGCGAGCGGGTGGTGCCCACACGATCGGTGTGATCCCGCGCGCCCTGGTCGAGCTCGAGGTCGCCGACCACGGTGCGGACGAGCTCGTGGTCACCGAGGACATGCGCGAGCGCAAGGGCGAGATGGACCGGCGCAGCGACGCGTTCCTGACCCTGCCCGGCGGGATCGGGACCCTCGAGGAGCTGCTCGAGATCTGGGTCGCCCGGTCGTTGCGGATGCACGACAAGCCCATCGTCGTCCTCGACCCGTGGGGCGACCTGCAGCACCTCGCCGTGCTGGTCAGCGGGCTCGTCGAGGCGGGGTTCGTGCGCGACGTCGCGGCCGCCCAGCTCGTCTGGACCTCGACCGTCGACGACGCGATCGCCGCGATCGAGCGCGGCTGGGCCGAGGCCGGTCAGGACCTGTCCGAGCCCACCGCCGCCGAATGGCTCGAAGCCGAGCCGTGAGCCGACGGTGTCTGGCGCCCGCGCGGCGGCCGGGTGCGGGCGACGGAGCCGCTACCAGATGTGGGGGACGAGGGCGCACGGCACCTCGTGGCGGTAGTGGGCGTACTCGGGATAGGTCGCGCTGAGGAAGTCTTCCTCGACCCGGCGTTTGAGCTCGAGCACCGCCGCGAGCAGGGCGACCACGACGAACGCCCACGGCGTCGTGCCGAGAGCGAATCCGGTCGTGATCAGCAGCAGGGCTGAGTAGATCGGGTGCCGCACGACGCCGTAGACACCGTCGGTGCGCAGGCGAGCGCCCTCGATCGGGGCCGGAGCTGCGGTGAGCGCCGCGCCGAGTCGCGTCACGGCGAGCACCGCCACGACCGTGCCGGCCGAGATGACCAGGACCCCGAGGTAGCGCAGGCCCGACCGGTAGCCCTCGGGCCAGCCGTCGCGGTCGATGCCGCCGAGCACGGTCAGGGCGCCGAGCAGGAGGAACTGCAGCGCGACCCACCCGCCGCCGCGGCGGCCGAGGCGGGGGATCGCGGAGGTGGTCACCTCCCGAGTGTGCCGCAGTCCTCGTCTGCCGCGGCGCTCAGTCCGGGAGCAGCGCCACCGCGGCAAGGACCGCCGCGACCGCGGTGCTCGCGCCGGCCGCAGCGGTGACGGCGATCGCGCGGAGCGGATAGCGGTAGCGGCCCACCCGGGTCTCCTGCGCCCACCACGACAGGGTGCGGGCCGGCCCCGTCGCGGGCGGTGCCCCGGTGGTGGTGCTCATCTCAGGCCCCAGGTCCGTCGCTCAGTCCGCCCGGGCCGGCACCGCGGTCGCTCCCCTGGCCGATCCGGCCCTTGAGCTTCTCCGCCGCCTCCGGCGACAGCGCCCGCACGGCCGTCGCCGACGAGCCGTCGGCGCGCACGAACGCGGAGTCGCCGACGACGAGCTTGTCAGCCGTG
>JANMMN010000225.1:0-10721 GCA_031373405.1 Actinomycetes bacterium | reverse complement strand
CCTTCGAGGCAACCTCGTTGAAGGTGTCGCGCACGTTGCCGCCGAGCAGGAAGACCGCGGCGATGATGACGGCGGCGATACCGGCGACCAGCAGGCCGTACTCGACCGCGGAGGCGCCACGGTCCTCGTTGAGGCGGATGTTGAGCTTGGTGTAGATGCGAGTGATCATGGAAGTGCCCTCCAGTAGAGAATCGTCCCCCGACCTTTCGGGGCACGCGCCCCGACTTTCCGGGGCACATCGCAATAGTGACAGCGGAGCGTGACGATGGACTCGGTCGTCAAGCCCGAACAGCATCGACCATTCGGTTGATCTCGGATGGGCTAGAGCCCGGGTTCCTCACGCTTGAGCAGCCCCAGCTTGAGCGCGGTCATCAGGGCCTGGGCCCGGTTGCCGGCGCCGAGCTTCTCGTAGAGCTTGCTGATGTGGGTCTTCGTGGTCGACTCGCTGATGAACAGCTTCTTGCTGATCTGAGCCACGCCGAGCCCCTCGGCGAGCAGGCCGAGCACCTCGCGCTCGCGCGGGCTGAGCTGGGGTCCGGTGGGAGAGAGCCGGCGCTTCATGGCCTCGCTCAGGTCGTTCGCGGTGAACGAGCGAGGGGAGCTCGCCGCGTGTCGCGCCGCCGCGACGACGTCCTCCGACGGGGCGTTCTTGGGCACGAATGCCGAGGCCCCGGCCTCCAGGGCTTCGAAGAGCTGGTCGTCGCCGGCGTACATGGTCAGGATGACGATCCCGAGCTCGGGGAACTCCGCCCGGATCTTGCGACAGGCCTCGAGGCCGTTGCCGTCGGGCAGGCGGACGTCGAGGATCACGACGTCCGGGCTCACCAGGGCCAGGAGCCGTCGGGCATCGGCGAGGCTTGACGCCTCACCGGCGACCTCGAAGTCGGCGTCGCGCTCGAACGCGCGGCGCAGGCCCTGACGGATCAGCTCGTGGTCGTCGACCAGGAGCGCTCGGATGGCCACCGCGGGTCCCCCTTCTCGGTCACTGAGAGTTGATCATGCCACGCGGCACGCGGCCGAGGCGCGACACTCAGCGCCCCGCGCCACCCGTGCGCGTCGTGGTGCCGCTCGGGATCGCCTCGCGCGGTCGGGCCGTCGCGCCCAGCGTCACCTCGACCACGGTCCCGCCGCCGACCCGGTTGCGCACCGTGAGGCTCGCCCCCAGCCGCGCCGCGCGCTCGCGCATGATCTCCAGGCCGTAGGAGTCCGGCCGGGGCGTGCCGAGGCCGCGACCGTCGTCGGCGATGCGGAGGAAGGCCCGCGGCGGGTCGACCCGGCAGGTGACCCACAGGTTGCGCGCCCGGGCGTGGCGCCGGGCGTTGGTGATGGCCTCCTGCGCCACCCGCAGCAGCTCGGTCTCTGCCTCCATCGGCAACCGGTAGGCCGACTCGTCGAGCACGAGGTGCACGGTGAGGTCCGACCCGGTGCCCACCGAGCGCACGTAGCTCGAGAGGGCCGCGCCGAGGCCGGCCGCGGGCTGGACGTCGCTGCGCAGGTCGAAGATCGAGAGCCGGAGCTCGCTGACGATGCGGGTGAGCTCCGAGCGCACCGTCGCGAGGTCGTCCCGGGTGCGCAGGTCTGTACTGCGCGCCCGCAGGTCGTCGACGACGTAGCCCAGCGAGGCCACCTCCTGGGCGATCCCGTCGTGGATCTCGCGGGCCAGGCGTCGGCGCTCCTCCACCGTGGCGAGCGCCCGGACCTCGCTGAAGAGCTGACCGGCGTCGATCCGCAGCGCGGCGTCATCCGCGAGCAGCTGGGCCTTGGCGAGGCCACGGGTCGGCCAGGGGCCGCCGAGCCGCTCGACCCCGACGAGTCCGACGCGCTGGTCGCCGAGCCGCAGGGCGAGCACGGCCGAGTGCCCGACGTGCGGGTCGGTGAACGTTCCTGACTGCTGGGCCGGCTGCCCGGTCAGCCACGCCTTTCCCCAGATCCCCACCTCGGCGCTGGGCTGCCACCCGAGCTCGTCCGCCCCGGCGTAGGCCAAGGGGAGCAGGACACCGCCCTCACCCGTGCCGTAGAGGGCGGCGCGGTCGAAGCCGAGGTCGTCGCGCATCGAGCTGAGGACCTGCTGGGCGATCGCGACCTCGTCGAGGCCGGTCGGCAGGGCTCTGGCGACATCGCGCAGCCGGGTGAGCAGGCGGTGGGCGGTGACGTAGGTCGAGCTGGCCTGACGCTCCCGGGTGCCCACGGCGCGGGCCCAGGAGCCCACCAGCCCGGTGGCGAGCCCCAGCCCGACCCACTGGGCGACGAGCAGGACGTCCTCGCGCGTGCTGGGTGCCCCGGCCAGCGAGCGGGCCAGCACGAGGGCGACGAGGGAGACCAGGGTCGAGAGCAGCGAGGTGAGGACACCGGAGAGGAGCCCCGCGGCCAAGGGGGGGACGACGAGGTAGGGCAGCAGGGGCTGGCTGAGCGGAGTGGCCGCTCCGATGATGGCGGCGGCGATCGCGGCCTCGCCGACCGGCCGCCACCTGCTCACGGTCGACATGGGCAGCGGGATGCTGGCCAGGACGGCCAGGACGGACAGCGCGATGAGGCCCGTCTGGGGCACCGTGCGCTCCGACAGGAAGGCGAGCAAGGCGCACAGCCCGAGCACGCCGAAGCGCACGACGACGACGACCGCCTCGGCGGGGTCGATGCTCGAGCGCCAGCCTCCGGACCCAGTGCTGCTCACAAGGTCCGACGCTCGCACACGTGCGGGCCCGATCGCATGTGCATCGCCGACGCCCGGCGCCCGAGTCGGCCGGACGGACCGACCTGGAGCGTCGGGCGGCGCTCGACACCCAGTTTCTGGTTGTATCGAGGACATGATCGACGAGAGCTCCGCCCCGACCCGGCTGTCACGACTGTCCGACGTCCTCGCGGCCACGGATGCGCGGTTGCAGCAGGGCCTGGCGGCCGCCCTGCCACCGTGGCCGACGGGCTTCCAGCCGCTCGACGGGTTCCTCTCCGGAGGGCTTCGTCCCGGGGAGCTCACGCTGCTCGGTGGCCCGCAGGGCCTGGGCAAGACCACGTTCGCTCTGCAGGTCGGACGCCAGTCGCTCGTCGCCGGGCACTCGGTGCTCTACGTCTCCTACGAGCACGACTCGGTCAACATCCTCGAACGGCTGCTCGCCGCAGAGGCGGGGGAGCGCGCCGGGGTCGACGCGGTGCCATTGCGGGCCGTCCGAGCCCTGCTCGAGGGCGACGGCACGGCCTCGTCCCTGTCGGACAAGCTGGCCGAGACGCCCGGTGGGGCGGAGGCGTTGGCGTCGGTCTCGATCGACCTCGACCGGTTGCACGTCCTGCGGGGAGGCGTGTCGACGTCGGTGGAGGAGATCGCCGACGCGGCCCGCTCCATCGCTGCCTCGGGCGGCCGCAAACCGCTCGTCATCATCGACTACGTGCAGAAGGTGCACCTCAACCACGCCGACGGCTCCGAGGAGATGCGGATGGCACGCGTCGCCGGTGAGTTCAAGGACCTCGCGCTCACCGAGGAGGTGCCGGTCTTCGCGATCTCCGCGAGCGACGCCGTCGGCATCACCGAGGGGCAGCGCCTCCGCACCCAGAACCTCCGCGGTGCGTCCGCACTGGCCTACGAGGCCGACGCGGTGCTGGTGCTCAACGAGAAGTACGACGTGGTCGCTCGCCACCACCTCGTCTATGGCGCGGGCAATGCCGAGCGGTTCCGCAACTACGCCGTGCTCACGATCGAGAAGAACCGTGGTGGCATGGCGGGCGTCGACATGGAGTTCCGCAAGCGGTTCGAGCAGGCGCGGTTCGAGCGCGGTGGCAAGCTGGTCGAGGAGCAGCTGGTCGACACTCGAGTCTTCACCGAGTAGCAGCGCCCCGCCCGAACACCAGCGCGGTCAGAGACTGAAGGCCTCGACGATCTGGATGACGGCGGGGCCGAGGATGGCGATGAAGAGTGCCGGCAGGATGCAGAAGATGAGCGGGAAGAGGATCTTCACCGGCACCTTCTGCGCCGCCTCCTCCGCTCGCTGGCTGCGTCGGAGCCGCATCTCCTTGGCCTGCACGCGCAGCACGTTGGCGATGGGGATGCCGAACGCGTCGGCCTGCACCATCGCGGTGATGAAGCCACGAAGGTCACCGACGTCAGTGCGCTCGCCGAGCGCGCGCATGGCGTCGGCTCGGCCGGTGCCGAGCTGCATCTCCTGCAGGACGCGGAAGAACTCCTCGGCGAGAGGCCCGGTGGTGTTGCGCGCCACCTGGGCGAGGGCGGCGTCGAAACCGAGCCCCGACTCCACCGAGATGACGAGGAGGTCGAGCGCGTCGGGGAGCTCGCGCAGGATCTGCTCGGACCGGTTGTAGGCGGTCTGGTAGAGGACGATGTTGGGCAGGTAGAAGCCGAGCACGGCCAGGCCGATGCCAAAGGCGATGGCCCACAGGACGTTGCCGAACAGCAGCGGGAGCACGAAGCCGAGTGCTGCTCCGCCGAGCAGGCCGAGCACCTTGAAGGCGAGGATGCGGTCGGTGTCCCAACCCGCGGGGTTGCCGGCGAGGTCGAGCTTGCGCCGCATCCGTGCCGTCTGGTCGCTCGGCGTGAAGCGTCGGCCGATGCCGGTGAGCCTGGCGAGGAAGGGCTCGGTCACCCGTGCGTTGAAGGGCAGGTCGAGGTCCTGGCGCATCGAGTCGGGTGCTGTCTTGATCGCGCGCACGGCAGCAAGGGAGCGCTGCACGCCGCCGCGGTCGCTCCCACCTGCGACGGCAGCGACGACTCCGACGATCCCGAGGAAGACCGCGGTCAGACCGACCAGGAGCGCCAGGTTCTCCATCAGCTCAGACCTCCACCTTGATGACCTTGCGCATCCAGAAGGCTCCGGCGAGCATCAGGGTCAGCCCCACCACGATCATGATGATGCCGAGGGGAGTCGTCACCAAGAGCCCGATGTACTCGGGGCGGACGAGCACGAGGTAGGTGACGAAGAGCACCGGGAGCGCACCCAGAATGATGGCCGAGAGTCGGCCCTCGGCCGAGAGGACGTCGACCTGACGGCGAAGCCGCTCTCGCTCGCGCATCGTCGCCGCGACGTTGTTGAGCACCTCGGAGAGGTTGCCGCCGACGTCGCGCTGGGTGCGGATCGCCATCACGACCCAGGCGAAGTCGACCGAGTTCATCCGGCGTGCTGTCGTCTCCAGCGCGTCCTCGACCTGGACCCCCAGGCGTGCTTCGACGATGGCGCGGTTGAGCTCGGCGGCCATCGGGCCGTCCGACTCGCGCACCACCGTGTCGATGGCCTGGAGCAGCGAGTAGCCGGCCGCCAGCGAGCCGGACAGCAGCTGCAGCGTGCCCGGGAGCTGCTCGCTGAACCTGGCCATCCGTCGCCCCTCCTTGATCGAGAGGTAGGCGTACGGCAGTGCGAAGCCGATGGCGAGAGCGAGGATCGTCGGGAGGGGCCGGAACCCTGTCAGCAGCGTGACCACGAGGGCAAGACCGACGGTGATCCCGATATGGATGAGCATCCACTCCGCCGGCCGGAGCGGGACACCCGCGGCCTCGAGCTTGGTCCCCAGGCCGGTGTCGATGTCGCGGCGCTGCACCACCCGGCCCGCCAGCTCGACGGCCGACCGCGCCACCGCGGACTCGCCGAGCGCGGTGCTCGTCGTGGTGCTCGGGCTCTCGGTCCGCGACGACAGCGAGTACCTCGACAGCCGACGTCGGACCCGACCCTTGGTCTGGGCGTCGCGATCCGTGGCGAGCAGCGCCACGGCCAGGATCACGAACAGCGCGATGCCGATCGCGAGGACCGCCACCGGGAGCACCCACGGCCGGTCGGTGAACCCGGGGGAGTACGGCGCGACGGCCTGGGGACCGTAGAGCTCGGTCGGGTCGGCCGTCGGCGTCGCGACGGCAGCCAGGATCGGGGTGACGGTGTCGGCCGAGACCGGCGCACTGCCTGCGGTCGCCGTCACCGTGATCGGCTGGGACTTCCCAGTCAGCGCGGCGGGGACGTCGACCTCGACGAGTAGCTCGGTGGCCTGCGCTGCGGCGACCGCGCGGAAGGTCTCGGTGAGGGTCGTCGCCTCGGTGGTCTTGACCACCTGGCCGTTGCCCGCCTTGGCCATCGCGGTGAGCGATGCCGCATCCGCGGGCTTGTCGCTGAGGGCGACTGCGTCGAAGATGCTCCCCGACGCCTTCACGCTGGCGACCGCCGCTGCCAGCGTGGAGCTGGTCGAGTCGGCGCCGTCGGCGAGCACCAGCTGGTTGCGCACCCCGACCGGACCCAGAGTCTTGTTCGCCAGCGAGACCGCGTCGAACAGGGCTGTGTTGCCGTTGGTCGCGGCCAACGCGGCGATCGCCTGCGCCACAGGTGCTCGATCCGTCGTCGGGGGCACGACGACCACCGGGGTGTCCTCGAACGTGATCAAGCCGACCTGGACATCGGCGGGCACGGCAGCCAGGTAGGCAGCGGCCGCAACCCTGGCGGCGTCGATGCGGGTCGCGCCGTCGCTCGTGCTCTGTCGCATGCTCCCGCTGACGTCGATCACGAGCATGCTGCGACGGATCGGCGCCTCGGTGGCGTCGGTCAAGGGGGTGGCCTTGGAGACCACCTTCTGACCCGCGAGCGTCACAGCGACCGAGTTCGGAGCGATCGTGACGCCCGGGGCCAATCCATCGGCACCGAACACGAGCGTGAGCTTGCCGCCGACACTGGACGCCTGGTTGCTGATGGTGCCCTCGGGGGCGGCAACGGCCGGGGCAGCTCCGAGCACGGCGACCCCTGCGGCGAGGGCCGTCGCCATCACAGCTGCCAGGGGACGGCGCAGGGCGCCCATGCTCAGGCTCCGAACTTCTCGAACGCGAAGATCGACGCGTCCACGGTGATGCCGCCCGCCGCGAGCTTGTCGAGAAACTTCGGGCGCAGCCCGGTCGACTTCAGCGTGCCCAACGGGCCGCCGTCCTCGCCATAGCCGGCGGCGTAGTCGAAGAGGAACAGGTCCTGCAAGGTGATGACGTCGCCCTCCATCCCCACGACCTCGGTGACGTGGGTGATCCGGCGCGATCCGTCGCGGAACCGCGACTGGTGCACCATCAGGTCGAACGCGCCGGCGACCTGCTCGCGGATCGCCTTGAGCGGCAGCTCGGCGCCGGACATGAGCACCATGGTCTCGATCCGGGCCAGGGTGTCGCGGGGCCCGTTGGAGTGCGCCGTGGTGATCGAGCCGTCGTGGCCGGTGTTCATGGCCTGGAGCATGTCGAGCGCCGCCGCGTCGCGGACCTCTCCCACGACGATGCGGTCGGGGCGCATGCGCAGCGCGTTGCGGACGAGGTCGCGGATCGTGACCTGACCCTTGCCCTCGATGTTGGGCGGGCGGGACTCGAGCCGGACGACGTGCTCCTGGTGGAGCTGGAGCTCGGCCGCATCCTCGATCGTGATGATGCGCTCGTCGTCGGGGATGAACGACGAGAGCACATTGAGCGTCGTGGTCTTCCCGGCGCCGGTGCCGCCGGAGACCATGATGTTGAGACGTCCGCGCACACAGTCGCTGAGGAACTCCGTGACCGTCGTGGTCATCGTTCCGAACGACACGAGGTCTTCGGCCTCGTAGGGGTCGGCGGCGAACTTGCGGATCGTCAACGACGGCCCGTCGATCGCCAGGGGCGGCACGATGGCGTTGACGCGGCTGCCGTCAGGCAGCCGGGCGTCGACCATCGGCGAGGCCTCGTCGATCCGGCGGCCCACCCGCGCCACGATCTTCTCGATCGTGCGGCGCAGGTGCGCATCGTCGTTGAACCGGCCTTCGGCTGGGTAGAGCCGTCCGGCTCGCTCGACGTAGATCATCGTGGGCCCGTTGACCATGACCTCGGTGACCTCGGGGTCGCGCAGGAACGGCTCGAGCGGGCCGTAGCCGAGGATGTCGTCGGCGATCTCCTGCGAGAGCCGAGCGCGGTCGGTGACGGTGAGCGGGGTCTCCTCGTGGGCCAGGACGTCCTGGAGGGTCGCGCGGACCTTGGACTCGAGCTCGTCCTCGGTCAGACGTGAGTCGTAGAGCTGCGGTCCGAGGCTCTCCAGCAGGCTCGCGTGCACCGTGCGCTTGAGCTCGGCAAAGGGGTCGGCGTTGGCCGTCGATCGTCGAGCACGGGCCGAGGTGGCGTCCGTGCTCTCCTGCGGTGCCGTACCGGATCGGCCACGGCGTGCCTGGGCCAGGCGATCAGCGAGGCTCACGGGTTACCTCCTCCACCGGCGCGCGCGCCGATCGCTTCGCATCTGGGCAGGGATTGCGTCCTCGGTGCTCACGACGACGTACTCGTCGACGAAGGCGCGGATCGCCACGCTCACCGGGCTCTTGGGGTCGTCCGAGACGAGCGCGACGCCGCGGTTCGTGGAGGCAGGCACCTCACGGCTCGACGGGATCTGGGCGACGATCGGGGCCTTGAGCGTCTTCTCGACCTCGGAGAACGCGAGGCCGACCTTGGAGTCGGCCCGGTTGAGCACGACCTTGAGCTTGTCTCGGGGGAACCCGATCAGGTCGAGGGTCTCGAGCGTGAGCTTGAGGTTCTTCAGCGCGGGGATGTCGAGGGTGGCCATGAGCGCGACGACGTCGCTGCGGTCGAACGCGCCCAGGACGTTGTCGTCGAGCGCAGGCGGGGTGTCGATGACGACGTAGTCGAACTCCTCGCGCAGCAGGTCGATGATGCGCAGGGTCAGGCTGGTGTCGATGGTGTCGGCCAAGCTCGGCTCCATCGGCGCCACGAGCGCCTTGAGCCCGGAACGGTGGTTGGTGAGCAGGGACAACAAGGCCGGACCGTCGAGGTCCTCGCCGAGCGGGACAGCATCGGCGATGGTGTGGGTGGGGAAGAGCTGGAGCGCGATAGCCACGTCACCGAAGGCCAGGTCGAGGTCGAGCAGGGCCACCGTGCCGTTGCCGGCGTCGGCGAGGCTGGCCGCGACGTTGGTCGCGAGCGTGGTCTTGCCACAGCCGCCCTTCGCGGAGAACACCGTGATCACCCGGCCCCGGTGGGCGCCGGTGTCAGCCCCGTCGCCGGGGTCGAGCTGCTCACGCAGTCGCACCGCGATGTCGCGCTGGCGCTTGACCGCGGTGGCGAGCCCGGCGAGGTCGCGCTCCTGCACGACCTCGCGCACGCCGGCGCGCAGCGCGTCGGAGAGGATCGCGGTGTCGATCCGGCGACGCACCATGACGACGCCGAGGCTGGGCCGGCTCACCCGCAGGTTCTCGGCCAGGGCGAAGACGTCCTGCTGGTCGACGCTGGGGCCGAGCACGATGCAGTCCTCGAACGGGTTGACGTCGAGGTGACCCTTGAGGGCATCGAGACCGGGGAGGACCAGGGAGTCAGGGCCCAGGGCACCCTTGATCGCCTCGACACCGATGGGGTCGAACTCGACGATCGCGGTCATGGGTTCAGTGTCCTCGTTCTCGGTTCCGGGAGTCTGGGGCGACGCTGACGACGAGCGTCACGGGAACAGGTTGGCACCTGTGGTGCCGGGCTGCGTCGGCACGACCTTGGAGTCTTTGCCCATCAGCCCGAAGTAGAGCAAGGTGAAGCCGGAGCCACCGCGTCCGCTCGCAAAGATGATCTTCTGGGCCTCGTCCTGCGTGACGGCCAGGGTCAGGATGGCTGTCGGGATCTGCTCGGGGTTGGCCGAGGTGCCGCTGCCGGAGCCGTCGGGATTGGGCTTCGAGCCGACCACGGTCGGGCCGACCGCGAGCACCTGGATCTTGGCGAGCAGGGTCTTCACCGTCGGCTGGCCCGCGGGAGCACCCGCCGTCGCCACGGTGGGCGTGCCGGCGGTGAAGATGACCACCTCGGACCCTGGGGAGACGAAGCCCGCCACCCGCTCCGGGTCTCCGAGCTGAACCGACAGCGCGATCTTGCCGACGGGCAGGACGAGACCGGCCGACTGGCCCTGGGTGCCCCACTGCTGGGCGATGATCTGCTGCCCGGCGAAGACGGTCGCCAGCGCGAGCTGGTCCGCGAGCGGCGTCGCGTCGGAGAGTGCCCCCGGCACGACGTTGGCCTGCGGCACGGAGGTGAGCTCGAACGCCCCGTTGGCGGATGCGGCGGCTCCCGTCGTGCCCGCCGGGATCGTGGTCTTCGCCACGAGGACCTGGACCGGCTGCTGGCCCTCCTGCGCGCGCTCCTCCGCGTTCTGCGCGTAGAGGAACACCAGCACGGTGCCGAGCAGCGCGACGACGAGAGCGGCGATGAGCAGGAGCGTTCGACGACCCATGAGGACCTCTAGCGTTCGACACCGCGGAGTGCGCGATGCAGGTGGCACCGGTCGTCACCCCGCTCGGGCCGAGCACCGGGAGCCTCGTGGAACGAGGATCCGACGGCCACAACGGCGCCGAGGCGTGGGTCATACCCCCCGGTGAGAGCCGACACCTCCCGTCGACTCCTTTGCGTACGGTAGCGGGCGGTGACGAAAATGACACGGTCCGGAGCCGTGTCGGCCCGTTTATTGCGGCGGACCAACCGAACGGATGACTCTGCGTGATCGGCAGCCCGCGGAACGCGGATCCATCCTGGTCACCCGCTGGACACGGTGGCGACGACGATCCCCCGGGTCCGAGGGTCGTCCCACCGCCTCCGGGTCCCGACCCAGCGCCATTCGGCGACGAGCACGAGGGCCACGGTCATGACGACGGGAAGCAGCCAGGACGAGGTGAACGACGCGACCGAGTAGGCGAGGCCAATCAGCGTGGTGGTGGCCGCGAGCCGGACCGAGTACACCGCCATGGATCCCGGTGGTGCCGGTCTT
>JANMMN010000160.1:0-7804 GCA_031373405.1 Actinomycetes bacterium | reverse complement strand
ATATGAGAGGTGGGATGATGAAGCGGCAGACAATCTGCGCTTACATCATCCGTTGGAAGTCAATGAATTCCTGAATTTCGTCTGGTGCTAACTCACGCCCCGGTGACAACACCAGATAACTATCGGCCCACAATGCCTGTGTTTCGGGTTTTCGGACAAAACCTAACACCGAACACTCTTGTTGAACGGGCTGCCACGTTCAGAGGCCGAGGTCGCGAAGAGAGATCAACAAGGTCATCGCCTGGTTGTACCGGGCAGGCCCGGGGGCGGTTCCGTGCGGTCCCCCGGTCTCAGGGGTGCTGGGTGCAAAGGGGGTAGTTCGTGGCCACCCGATCAAGTCCTCACATGCCTTCGGCTCCGGGAATCCGTTGGATTCCGGGGCCGATTGGTAGCGGGGCAGGAGCCGTCGTAATGCGACGGCGAGCCGAGGGCGGGCCGCTGCGCGGCCGAGAGCCGCACGCCGTGCGAGCTCCTCCCAAGTCCTGCCCCCGCCGGGAAACGACGATGGACCGGTCCCTGAGGACCGGCCCATCGTCGTTGGTAGCGGGGGCAGGATTTGAACCTGCGACCTCTGGGTTATGAGCCCAGCGAGCTACCGAGCTGCTCCACCCCGCGCCGATCGGGTCTCCCCGACTTCTCGACAACCTTACGTCGGCCCTGATCCGGCGAGCAAATCGCCTCGGAGTCCGCCGCTAGGTCGTCGTCGCCTGCGACGCTGACGGCTCGGGCGACGGCGACTCCGCCGGCACGGCCGAGGTGCTCGGCGACGGCGAGGCAGCCGGGAAGCCGAGCTCCTTCTGTGCCGCCGCCGCCTGGTCGAGTGCCCTCGACAGCCGGGTCTGCGCCTCGCCGTACGCGGTGAAGTCACCCCTGGCAAGTGCGGCACGTCCATCGTCGTACGCCGTCTGCGCTGCAGCGATCGCAGCCACGAGGCGCTGCTGTGCGGTGAGGCTGCCCGGATCGGTCGGCTCGGTCGGCGGCGTCACGGGCGTGCCCGCCCCCGTGCCGAACACGTCAGCCAGTGCCTGCCCGAGGGTGTCGCGGAACGCCACCTTGGTGCCGAAACCGACGAGCACCTTCTGGAGCAGCGGGAATCCCTCGGCCCCGGTCGCGCGGATGTAGACCGGCTCGACGTAGAGCACCCCACCGGCCACCGGCAACGAGAGCAGGTTGCCGAGCTCGACCTCGGAGCCGCCACGGCGCAGCAGCGAGAGCTGCGAGGAGACGGTCGGGTCGGACTCGAAGTTGTTCTGCACCTGGGCCGGACCCGGGATCGTGGTGTTGCTCGGCAGCTGAAGCACCCTGATCCGCCCGTAGTCCGCGCCCGGCTCGGAGTTGACCCCCATGAACGCCGCGAGGGTCTGGCGGCGTTGCGGCGCGAAGGTCGTGGTGAGCGAGAACGCCGGCTTGGCCATCCCCGGCATCTGGATCTGCAGGTAGTACGGCGGCTGCGCGGACGACGCGGTCGGCTTGGTCGGGTCGTTGGGCACGTTCCAGAAGTCCTGGCCGCTGAAGAACCCGACCGGGTCGGTCACGTGGTACTTCGCGAAGACCTGGCGCTGCACCTTGAAGATGTCCTCGGGGTAGCGCACGTGGTCGACGACGCCCTGCGGCATCGTGGCCCGCGGCTGCACGATCCCCGGGAACGCCTTCATCCACGTCTGCAGGACCGGGTCCTTGAGGTCCCACTCGTAGAGCGTCACGGTGCCGTCGTAGGCGTCGACCGTGGCCTTCACCGAGTTGCGGATGTAGTTGACCTGGTTGCGCGCCTGGGCCGCGACGTTGGACGCGCGCTGCGTCACGGTATCGGCTGTCGCGTCACCGAAGGAGGTGGGCGTCGCGTTGGGGTAGGCATCGGCGGTCGTGTAACCGTCGACTATCCAGATGACCCTCCCGTCGATGACCGCGGGATACGGGTCACCGTCGATCTCCAGCCACGGTGCGACCTTCCCCACGCGGGAGCGCGGATCGCGCACCTCGAGGATGCGCGACTCCGGGTTGATCAGGTCCGAGAGGATGATGTTCGGCTCCTGGTACTTCACCGCGTAGAGCAGCCGGTTGAGCGGCGTGCCCGCGGGCACTCCACCGACGCCGGTGTAGGTGTAGTTCTCCTGGCCGTTGTCGGTCGGGTAGTCGAGCTCACGCTGCGGACCGTCCGCAGGTCCACCCACGATGGAGTACGCCGGGGAGTTCTCACCGAAGTAGATGCGCGGCTGCGCGACGTCGAGCAGACCGGTCGGCGGAAGGTTCTGCTCGAAGAAGGCCGGCTTCCCCGCAACCGAGGTGTTGTCGTACGCGGCTACGACGCCGAACCCGTGGGTGTAGACGATGTGGTCGTTGGCCCAGTTGCGCTGGCTGTCACCGATGCCGGCCAGGTTCAGCTCGCGGGCCGCGATCACGGTGCCGCGCTGCTTGCCCTCGATCGGGTAGCGGTCGATGTCGAGCGAGTCGGGGAAGGCGTAGAAGTTGCGGATCGCCTGCAGCGCCTTGTACGTCGGCGACACGAGCGCCGGGTCGAGCAGCCGGATGTTCTCGATCGTCCCCGCGCTCGCCTTGACCCCTTCGGCGGTCGCCGTGTCCTTCGCCTGGTACTGCGACACCTCGGCCGTGTCGACGCCGTACGAGGCACGCGTCGCGTCGATGTTGTTCTGGATGTACGGCGTCTCGCGCGGCAGCTCCTGCGGCTTGACCTGCACCTGCTGCACGAACGCCGGGTAGACCGACCCCACCAGCACTGCGGCGCCGACGAGCAGCACGAGGCTGGCCACCGCGATCGTGATGCCCTTGCGGAACGCACTGAGGAAGAACAGCAACGCGCAGATCAGCGAGATGAACGTCAGGATGGTCAGACCCGGGATCAGGGCGTTGACGTCCTTGTAGGTCACGCCCGGGACATAGTCGTCGGTCGAGAGCGACAAGGTGTAGCGGTCGAGCCAGTAGGCCACGGCCTTGAGGAGCACGAAGGTCCCGACGAGCACCGCGAGGTGTGCCTGAGCCGCGCGGCTGAACCTGTCGTCGGCCGGCTGCAGCCGGACCCCGCCGTAGACGTAGTGCACGGCGACGGCAGCGATGAAACCGAGCACGACGGCTGCGAAGAGGAACCCGAGCGCGAAGCGCAGGAACGGCAGCGTGAAGACGTAGAACGACACGTCCATGCCGAACGTGGGGTCGGTGGTGCCGAACGGCGTGGCGTTGCGCCACATCAGCCAGGTCTTCCACTCCGCCGTGGCGCTGACGCCGGCGAGAAGCCCGAGCATGACGGGGATGCCGATGAGCAACCCGCGACGGATCGGGTCGAGGGCCATCCGGTAGCGCTCGAGGCTCGCCTGCTCCGGCGACATCAGCCGGAAGACCGGCCGCACCCGGTACGCCAGCCACATGTTGAACCCGACGACGAGAGCCATCAGCAGCCCGAAGAACACGAGCAGGCCGAGCCTGGTCCAGAGCTGGGTGGTGAACACGCTCGACGCGTCGACGGAGCGGTACCAGAGCAGGTCGGTGTAGAAGCTCGTGACGAGCAGGAACGCGAAGAACAGCACCCCGAGCACGACGAGGGTGGTTACGAGGGCACGGCTGCGGCGAGCGGGCGGCTCGGCGACGACGGCGCGACCGCCTCGCCCGCCCCCGCCGGTCGGCATGTCATAGGTCACGAGCAGCACCCTACGTTGCGGTCCATTCCGGTGCCCTTCCGGTCGACGGGGCACAATCACCGTCGTGAACCACGACGAGTCCTCCCTCGACCAGCCCGACGATCCGCGTACGACGACCGTTCCCGCCGGCGCGGAGTCCGACGGTCACCGCCCACCGGCCGCTGACGTCGGCACCGACGTGCCGCTCGACGCCGCCGGAGTCGCCGCTGCGGCACGCACGATGAGACTCGTCGAGCTCGCCCGCGAGGTCGAGCAGCATGTCGCCTCCGAGGGCTGGGACCAGAACCCGCGCATCTTCGCCCTGGCCCGCACGGTCGAGCTGGTGGCACTCGAGCCGTCGCTCGCCGAAGCCCTCGGTGCCGCGGGCGAGGACCCGCTGTCGTTGACGCCGATCGAGCAGGAGGTGCCGCTCGACGACCGTCCCCTCGACGACATCCTCGCGACCACCATGTGGCCCGACGAGGTCGTCGGTGCCGCGCTCGTCCTCGAGCGGCTCGTGCTCCCGCCGTCGGCCGAGGAGTCGCTGCCCGACGACGGGCGCGATCTCGAGGCTGCGGTGGCGACCCACCCCGACCGTCAGGACGTGCGGATGGCGGTCGTCGTCACCCGCGACGGTGGACGGATGTGCGCGCTACGGCTGCGTCAGCACGACGTGGACGCCGAGGTGCTCCTCGGTGCCGACCTCGTCCCGCGGCTCACCGACGCCCTGGCAGCGACCCTCACCTGATCGCGGTGGGCCGGCCGCGCGAGCCGAGGGATCAGCCGCAGGGGCGCGCCGGGCGACCGGCGACGTAGTCCTCGATCGCGGTCACGGCCTCCGCGAGCGTCGACACCCGCGCGACCGTGAGGCCCTCGGGCACGCCGGTCGCAAGGACCTCGTCGCAGTTCTCGGCCGGCGCGAGGAACAGGGTCGCGCCACTGGACCTCGCCCCCACCAGCTTCTGCTCGATGCCACCGATCGGACCGACGCTGCCGTCCGGCGTGATCGTGCCGGTGCCTGCCACGAAGCGCCCGCCGGTGAGCTCACCCGGTGTGAGCTTGTCGACGATGCCGAGGCTGAAGAACAGCCCGGCGCTCGGACCACCGACGCCGTCGAGTGTCACGTCGATGGCGAAAGGCGCCTCGTAGGTCTCGCCCACCGTGATCCCGAGGTAGGCGCGGTCAGGGTCGACCGGGGAGACCTTGGTGCTGATGGGCACAGCCGTCTCGACGCCCGATCGCGAGATGGTCACGGTGACGGTGTCGCCGGGCTTCGCCTCCCCGACGAGCCGGGTGACGTCCGCGGGCTCGGTGACCACGGTGGCGTCGACCTTGACGATCTCGTCGCCGGGCTCCAGCTTGCCGTCTGCCGGTGTCCCGTCGCGGACCGAGTTCACGACCACGAGCGTGCGGAAAGGCCGCCGGAGGAAGGTGAGCGCCGCCGCCACCGAGTCGGCCTGGCTGTCGCTGAAGAGCCGCACGTTGTCGGCCTTGACCTCGGCGTCCGAACGCTGGTCGTCGGGGAAGATCGCACCTCGGGGCAGGATCCGGACTTCGCGGTCGAGCCACCCGACGAGGACCCGCCCGAGGTAGATCCCGGTGCCGGGCCCGCCTCGCTCGTTCACCGTGGTCATGTCGAGGTTGCCGCCGGTCGGGAAGGTCGGCGTACCGCTGATCTCGATGACCTGCTGGCCGTCGACCTCACCGATGACGTTGAACGTCGGGCCTGGTGACAGCTCCACGAATGGCAGCGGCACCAGGATCCCCACGGCCAGCAGCGCGGCTCCGGTGCACGCAGCCCAGGTGAGGCGGGTACGACGACGTCGAGCGACGCTCACCGATCAACGTCCCGGTCGGTCGAGTCGTCGAGCGGTCGGGTGTCGAGGACCGGCAGCGGCTTCTCCATCGCCTCACGGAAGCGGGCCATGCCCTCCATGCCCTGCTCGGCGTCGACCGGCTTGCGGTCACGACTGCGCCACGCCGCCCACGCCAGCCCCAGGACCAGGGCCGCGAGCGGGATCAGCAACCAGACCAGCACCTCCATGGCCCCACTCTACGAGGCGGTCGAGCGGCTGCCAGCCGGCTCACCGGCCGCGGGCACGTCTCGCAGCGCGGACGAATGCGGCGGCACCGAGGACCGCCACGGTGGCGCCGGCGGCCGAGGCGCCGGCGACGGTCGCGTCGCGCCGACCGAGCCGCCGCCCCGCCAGGGCATGGTCGTCCCTGACCTGGTCGAGCACCACGCGCAGGTTGGCGTCGTTGTCGTACGCCGCCCTCCACCCGGTGGCGCGCAGCTGTGCCGACGACACGACGAGGGGGTGCATCACGTAGGACAGCTCGCTGGCCGGTGCCGGCGTGATGCCGACCCGGTGCAGCCGCTCCGCGGTCGCGTAGGCCAACGCCGCGGGGATCTCGACGCGCTTCATGCCCGAGAGCTCCTCGACCCGGCGCTGGTCGAGGAAGCCGTCGCTGCCCACCGTGACCTCGCCGACGACGGTGCCGAGCGCGGCCAGGTGCAAGGCGGCGGCGAGGTCGTCGACGTGGCAGAACTGCCAGGTGGGCGACGCGTCCTTGATGCACAGCAGTCGCGGCGCGGCGAAGTGCCGCGTGACCAGCGTGTCGACTCCTGGACCGACCAGTGCTGCCGGGCGCACCACGGTGATCGAGAGCCCCGGGTGGACACGGCGTGCGTCGACAGCAACCCGCTCCATCTCGAGGAGGTCCGCGAGGATCCCCTCGGCGAGCGCGCGCAGGGGCGCGTCCTCGGGGAGCGGTGTCGCGTTGTCGGCGAACGCGCCGTAGACCGTGGCGGAGGTCACGAGCACCACGCGCGGGACCCCGGCCGCCGCGGCAGCGGTGACGACGGTCTGCGTGCCACGGACATTGAGCGAGGTGCGCTGGTCGCTCGGCGCGTCGAGCGACCAGTCGACGGCGAGATGCACGACCGCTCCAGCGCCGGTGAGGCGCTTGGCCAAGGTCGGGTCGCGCACGTCACCGACCCGCCACTCGACGCCGTCGAGCTCCTCGAGCGTGCCGCGTCGCACGTCCATCGCGACGACCCGACCGACGCTGGCGTCGGCCGAGAGGCGACGAAGGACCGCCTTGCCGATCACTCCCGCAGCGCCGGTGACCACGATCGTCACGCCCGCCGGCTTGGCCTTGCGACCGCGTCGGGCCTGCACCGGCACCGCGGGTGCGGCCGGGCCGGAGGTGTCGCTCGGGGCGGGGTCGGCAGTCGGCTCGGGTGCCACCGGCGTACGCCGGGACCGTGCCGCGTTCGCCGCCGGCGTACCACCTGGACCGCTCGAGGGCGTCACGCGCGGGCTCCCGAAGTTACCGTGGACGACATGACCCCCCGCATGGTGTCCAGTCTGCCCCGTCCCACGTCTCGAGGGGTACGTCGATGAGCGGCAACCTTCCGTTCGGGTTCGACCCGGGCGACGGAGACGACGACGGTGCCGGTCGGAACCCGTTCGGGCCTGGCGGCTTCGACCCGAGCAAGCTGGACATGACCCAGCTCGGCGCGGCGCTGCAGCAGCTCGGCGCGATGCTGCAGTCCGGCGGCGGCGACGGCTCGGCGGTCAACTGGGAGCTCGCGCGCGACACTGCCCGCGGGCTCGTCGCGCAGGAGGGAGACCCCTCGGTCTCCGCTGTCGAGCGGCGCGAGGTCGAGCAGGCTCTCGATCTCGCCACTCTGTGGCTCGACCCGGTCACGACCTTCCCGGCCACCACGTCCGGTGGCGGCGCGTGGAGCCGCAGCGAGTGGATCGAGGCGACCCTGCCCTCGTGGCGCCGCGTCGTCGAGCCGGTCGCCGTACGCGTCAACGAGTCGATGACCACGATGCTGCCCGGTGGCGGTCTGCCGGACGGCATCCCGCCGGAGCTGGCGCAGATGGCCGGACCGCTGCTGGGCATGGCCAAGCAGATGGGCTCGATGATGTTCGGCGCCCAGCTCGGCCAGGGGCTCGGCAAGCTTGCCGGTGAGGTGCTCGGTGCTGCCGACGTCGGCATCCCGCTCACCGAGGACGGTCGCGCGGCGCTCCTGCCTCGCAACGTCGCGGCGTTCGGCGACGGGCTCGGCGTCGACGCCGGCGAGGTGCGCCTCTACCTCGCCCTGCGCGAGGCGGCGTCGCAGCGGCTCTTCGCGCACGTGCCCTGGCTGCGCTCCCAGCTCA
>JANMMN010000121.1:0-6365 GCA_031373405.1 Actinomycetes bacterium | reverse complement strand
TCCTCGACCGAGACGTGCACGCGACCGCGCAGGTGCTCGACCAGCGCCGGCTGCGAGCCGTGCGCGTTGACAGCGACCGAGCCGACGAGCGGCTCCACCCGGTCGATGGCCCAGTCGACCAGGGGCCGGTTGCCCACCGGGCACATCGCCTTGGGCAGCTCGAGGGTCAGCGGCCGGAGCCGGGTGCCCGCGCCCGCAGCGAGCACGACGCCGGCCACCTCAGCACTCAGGATCCCCACACGCCCACCCTCCCAGCCCCCCTCAATCGGCGTGTCACTGGTGCTGCTGGTGTTTCCGAGGGTCTCCACGACACCAGCACCAGTGACGTGGGGGCTAGGGGGCGCCGGCGAGGAGAGTCGTGAGCAGGCGGACGGCGCCGGCCTTGTCCAGCGGGTGGTTGTTGTTGCCGCACTTGGGGGACTGGACGCAGCTCGGGCAGCCGTCGCGGCACTCGCACGCGGCGATCGCGTCGCGGGTGGCGGTGAGCCACACCTGCGCCGCGGCGTAGCCCCGCTCGGCGAAGCCGGCTCCGCCCGGGTGGCCGTCGTAGACGAAGACCGTCATCCGGCCGGTGTCGGGGTGCAGCGCGGTCGAGACGCCGCCGATGTCCCAGCGGTCGCAGGTCGCGACGAGCGGCAGGAGCCCGATGGCGGCGTGCTCTGCGGCGTGCGCGGCACCGGGCACGTCGAGGTCGGCGAGGCCGGCAGCCGCCAGCTGCTCGGGGGTCACGGTCCACCACACCGCCTGCGTGCGCAGCTGCCGCGGCGGCAGGTCGAGCGGCTCCTCGCCGAGCACGACGCCGGTGAGGTAGCGGCGCTTGAGGAAGGCCACGACCTGGTTGGTCACCTCGACCTGGCCGTGCACGAGATCAGCGGCGCCCCACGTCGTGCGGCGGATCTCGTCGACGACGCGGATGTCGGTCGTGTCCCGCGCCGAGGTCGTCCAGTCGACGTCCTCGCGGTGCGCGACCGCGACCGAGTCGTCGAGGTCGAGGTGGTCCACGACGTACGTCGCCCCCTGGTGCACGTACACCGCACCGGTGTGCACGGTGCTGTGCGCGGCACCGGGGTCGACGGTGCCCAGCAGGCGCCCGGTCTCGTCCTCGACCACCTTCACCAGGCCACCACCGATCCCGCGCAGGTCGGCGAGGTCGCTCGCCCGCTGTCGCCGGGTCCAGAACCAGCCGCCCGGTCGCACCCGCAGCAGCCCGCGCTCGACGAGGGCGTCGAGCACCTCGAGCGCACCGGCGCCGAACATCGCCAGGTCGTCCTCGGTGAGCGGCAGCTCGGCGGCGGCGGCGCACAGGTGCGGACCCAGGACGTAGGGGTTGGTCGGGTCGCACACCGTCGCCTCGACGCCGGCGCCGAACACGGCCTCGGGGTGGTGCACGAGGTAGGTGTCGAGCGGGTCGTCGCGAGCCACGAGCACCGCGAGGGCGTCTCCACCGGCGCGACCCGCACGTCCCGCCTGCTGCCACAGCGAGGCGCGGGTGCCCGGCCAGCCGCAGAGCAGCACCGCGTCGAGACCGGTGACGTCGACCCCGAGCTCGAGCGCGCTCGTCGCCGCGACGCCGAGCAGCTCACCGCTGCGCAGCCTGTCCTCGAGCGCCCGGCGCTCCTCGGGCAGGTAGCCGGCCCGGTAGGCAGCGACCCGGTCGGTGAGCTCCGGGTCGACCTCGGCGAGGGTGTCGCGCGCGATCATCGCGACCGCCTCGGCGCCGCGGCGCGAGCGCACGAAGGCCAGGGTGCGCACTCCCTCGACCACGAGGTCGGTGAGCAGGGAGGCGGTCTCCGCCGTCGCCGTACGCCGGGTGGGCGCGTCGTTCTCACCGCCGTGGTCGCGCAGCGGTGGCTCCCACAGGGCGAACGACGTCGCACCCCGCGGCGAGGAGTCCTCGCTGACCGCCGCGACAGGGAGCCCGACGAGGCGCGAGGCAGAGCCGGCCGGGTCGCCCGAGGTCGCGGAGGCGAGCACGAAGGTGGGCGTCGCGCCGTAGCGCGCCGCCACCCGGCGAAGCCGGCGCAGCACGTTGGCCACGTGCGACCCGAACACCCCGCGGTAGACGTGGCACTCGTCGATCACGACGTAGTCGAGCGCGCGCAGGAACGAGGACCACCGCTCGTGGCCGGGCAGCATCGAGCGGTGCAGCAGGTCGGGGTTCGACAGCACGTACCCCGCGTGGGCCCGGACCCACGCGCGTTCCTCGTCCGCGGTGTCCCCGTCGTACGCCGAGACCCGGACCCGCTCCAGGCCGAGCTCGGCGATCGAGCGCCACTGGTCGTGGGCGAGCGCCTTGGTCGGGGCGAGGTAGAGCACGGTCGAGCCGCGGCCGTTCGGCGCCCGGCTGCCCTCGATCACCGACGTCAGCCCCGGCATGAGGTAGGCCAGCGACTTGCCGGACGCGGTGCCGGTCGAGACGACGACATGGTGCCCGTCGTGGGCGAGCTCGGCGGCCTCGGCCTGGTGCGCCCACGGGTTCGCGATGCCCTGCCGGGTCCACGCGTCGCGCAGCCCCGCGTCGACCCAGCCCGGCCAGCCCACGGCGGTGCCGGTGCGCGCCGGCACCCGCTCGACGTGCAGCAGCCGGTCGTCCCGCCCCGCCGCGAGGCGGGCGAGCAGCTCCAGCGGGTCGGGTGCGGACACGGCCCTGATCCTCCCCGACGTCACGCGGGTGCGTGCCGCCTGTGCCAGAGTGCCGACGTGGACCTGGATGTGAGCACTCGTGAGGAAGGCGGTCGCGTCGTCGTCGCCGCCATCGGCGAGGTCGACGTCTTCACCGCCCCGCAGCTCGACGCCGAGCTGAGCCGGCTGACGGGCGACGGTCGCACCGACCTCGTGGTCGACCTCTCGCGGGTCGACTTCCTCGACTCGACCGGGCTCTCGGTGCTGGTGAAGACGCTCAAGCGGGTCCGCGAGGCCGACGGTCGCCTCGACGTCGTCGTCACCGCCGACCGCGTCGCGAAGGTCTTCCGGCTCACCGGGCTCGACCAGCTGATCCCGCTGCACCCCAGCGTCGCCGAAGCCCTGGCCGGATAGTCCGTGCCGGCCGCCACGCTGTCGATCCCGCCTTCGGTCGAGCACGTCCGCACGGCGCGCCTCGTCGTCGCTGCTGCCGCCCGGCGGGCCGGCCTCGACGAGGAGACGGTCGAGGACGTCAAGCTCGCCGTCGGCGAGGCGGTCGCGCGCGCGGTGCTCCGCCACGGGGCGGCCGAGATCGACGAGGGCATCGAGCTCGTGGTGCGCGACGAGGGCACGATCTTCGAGGTCGAGATCCACGACCGCAGCGACCTCAGCACCCCGGACGAGGACGACGGCATCGCGCTCGCGCTCGTCGGGGCCCTCGTGCCCGAGGTGACCCGCGACGGCGGCACGGTGCACCTGCTGTGGCGCCGCAGGTCGAGTCCCGCCTGAGCGCGGGCTGCCTGACGGCAGCGGTCGCGCGCCGCACCGGTGCTGCGGCCCACAGCACGGTCTGAGCAACGCCGCAACCGCGACAGGGTGGGCGCGCGTGGCCGGGGTCACAGCCGTGGCTAGACTCCGTCGAACTCGAGGGTCTGCCATGCACGCACCGTGCACCCCGGGCCCCCTACGTACTCCAAGGAGCATGAATGTCCGGGTCGTTGATCGCCGCTGAGAGCGGCGTGACCGTCTCGGGCGGGAACTACACCCTGGTCGCCGTCGTCGCGTTGGTCGCTCTGGCCGCGCTCGGCGTCGCGTGGGTTCTCGCTCGAGAGGTGCTCGCTGCCGGCGAGGGCACCGAGAAGATGAAGGAGATCGCTGCTGCGGTGCAGGAGGGCGCTGCGGCGTACCTCTCCCGCCAGTTCCGGACTCTCGCCATCTTCGCCGCGCTCGTCTTCTTCGTGCTGTTCCTCCTGCCCGCAGACACGCAGGCGGAGAAGATCGGACGCTCGGTCTTCTTCCTCGTGGGTGCGGTGTTCTCCGGCATCACCGGCTACGTCGGCATGTGGCTCGCGGTGCGCGGAAACGTCCGCGTCGCCGCCGCCGCCAACGAGAGCGGTGAGCAGGCCGCGATGAAGATCGCGTTCCGCACCGGTGGCGTGGCCGGCATGTTCACGGTCGGCCTCGGCCTGTTCGGCGCCGCGTCCGTCGTGCTCATCTACAAGGGCGACGCCCCGACCGTGCTCGAGGGCTTCGGCTTCGGTGCCGCACTGCTCGCGATGTTCATGCGTGTCGGCGGTGGCATCTTCACCAAGGCCGCCGACGTCGGCGCCGACCTCGTCGGCAAGGTCGAGCAGGGCATCCCCGAGGACGACCCGCGCAACGCCGCGACGATCGCGGACAACGTCGGTGACAACGTCGGCGACTGCGCCGGCATGGCGGCCGACCTGTTCGAGTCCTACGCCGTGACCCTGGTCGCCGCGCTGATCCTCGGCAAGGCTGCCTTCGGCAACCAGGGCCTCGTCTACCCGCTGCTCGTCCCCGCGATCGGCGTCATCACCGCCGTCATCGGCATCTTCGTCGTGGCGCCGCGTCCCGGCGACCGCTCGGGCATGAGCGCGATCAACCGTGGCTTCTTCGTCTCGGCCGTCGTCTCAGCACTCCTCGTCGGCGTCATGACGTGGATCTACCTCCCCGACCGCATGACCAAGTTCGAGGGTGTCGTCACCGAGAACCTCGGCCTGGTCAGCATCGAGACGTTCAACCCACGCTTCCTGGCCATCGGCGCGGTGCTCATCGGCATCGTGCTCGCGGCCGCGATCCAGCAGCTGACCGGCTACTTCACCGAGACCAACCGCAAGCCCGTCGACGACGTGGCTCGCAGCTCGCTCACCGGCCCGGCCACCGTGATCCTCGCGGGCGTCTCGCTCGGTCTCGAGTCGGCCGTCTACTCCTCACTGCTCATCGGCACGGCGGTCTTCGGCGCCTACCTCCTCGGTGGCGGCTCGGTGCTGCTCTCGCTGTTCGCGATCGCTCTCGCCGGCTGCGGACTGCTCACCACCGTCGGTGTCATCGTCTCGATGGACACCTTCGGTCCGGTGTCGGACAACGCGCAGGGCATCGCCGAGATGTCGGGCGACGTCAGCCCCGAGGGCGCCAAGGTCCTCACCTCGCTCGACGCGGTCGGCAACACGACGAAGGCGATCACCAAGGGCATCGCGATCGCGACGGCGGTCCTTGCGGCCACGGCGCTGTTCGGTGCCTTCCGAGACACCGTGGTGAGTGCCACCAAGACGGCGATCGCAGGCGGCAACGTCTCGATCCCGGGGGTCAACGACCGGGCGCAGTACAGCGCGGTCCTCGACGTCGCCGACCCGCGCAACCTCGTCGGGCTCATCATCGGCGCGGCGGTCGTGTTCATGTTCTCCGGCCTGCTGATCAACGCGGTCTCGCGTGCTGCCGGTGCGGTGATCTTCGAGGTGCGTCGCCAGTTCCGCGACCACCCCGGGATCATGGACTACACCGAGAAGCCGGAGTACGGCAAGGTCGTCGACATCGTCACGCGCGACTCGTTGCGTGAGCTCATCACGCCGGGCCTGCTCGCGGTGCTCGCACCGATCGCGGTCGGTTTCGGTCTCGGCATCGGAGCCCTCGGCTCCTACCTCGCCGGCACGATCGCGACCGGCGTGCTCATGGCGGTGTTCCTGTCCAACTCCGGTGGGGCCTGGGACAACGCCAAGAAGTTCGTCGAGGACGGCAACTTCGGGGGCAAGGGCTCGTCGGCGCACGAGGCGACGGTCATCGGCGACACCGTGGGTGACCCGTTCAAGGACACGGCCGGCCCGGCGATCAACCCGCTCATCAAGGTCATGAACCTGGTGGCACTGCTGATCGCCCCGTCGGTCGTCGGGCTCTACCTCGGCGGCGACGCCATCATCGGGTGGGGCATCGCGCTCGCTGCTTCGGTGGTCATCGTCGCTGCTGTGCTCATCGCGAAGTCGCGGCCGATCGCGGTCGAGGCCGAGCCGGTCGGCGAGATCGCGGGCGACGACGTGCCGGAGGGTGACGGGGACGACGACATCGTCGACACCGGCACCGAGGAGACCGTGCACGCCTGACGCGTCACCGCACGGGCGCACGATCTGCACGAACGAACGACGCGGGCTCGGAGGGTTGCCTCCGGGCCCGCGTCGTCGTCGCGGCTGGGCCATGATCGGGCCATGACCGAGCACGTCGACCGCGCCGCCGCC
Source organism: Actinomycetes bacterium (assembly GCA_031373405.1). Taxonomy (GTDB): domain Bacteria; phylum Actinomycetota; class Actinomycetes; order S36-B12; family CAIYMF01; genus Longivirga. The sequence continues at coordinate 216 of JANMMN010000121.1, read as the reverse complement.
GCGCGGGTTCGCGGCACGTTCCTCGAGGCCGGGTTCACGGCCGACTGGCTGCTCGGGCTGCTGGGTGCCTCGGCGTACGCCGCCCTGGCCCGCGACGAGCACCTGCCCGCCCACCGCGCCCTTGACGGCCGCGCCGGCCCCGACGTCGACCTCGCGCGGATCTTCGTGCTGGGGGAGTCGCTGCCGGCCCAGGTCGCCGCGCGCCACCTGCCGCTC
>JANMMN010000068.1:0-16730 GCA_031373405.1 Actinomycetes bacterium | reverse complement strand
CACGATCGACATGACGCCGGCCATCTGCTTCGGCCCCATCACCGCGATCTTCGCGGTCGGCCACAGATACGTGAAGCGCGTGTTGAAGCCGCGACCCGACATGCCGTAGTTGCCGGCGCCGTACGACGCCCCGATCATGATGGTGAGGTGCGGCACGGTGCTGTTGGAGACGGCGTTGATGAGCTTGGCGCCGTCCTTGATGATGCCGCCCTGCTCGTAGCGGGTGCCCACCATGAAGCCGGTGATGTTCTGCAGGAACACGATCGGGGTGTCGGTCTGGTTGCAGAGCTGGATGAACTGCGCGCCCTTCTCGGCCTCCTCGCTGAACAGGATCCCGTTGTTGGCCAGGATTCCCACCGGATACCCGCCGAGGTGCGCCCAGCCGGTGACGAGCGTGCTGCCGTAGAGCGGCTTGAACTCCTCGAACTCGCTCCCGTCGACGATGCGTGCGATGACATCGCGCACCTCGAAGGGCACCCGGACGTCGGACGACGCGATGCCGAGCAGCTCGTCGGGGTCGTACGCCGGATCCGCGGGCTTCTGCACCGCGGGGCCAGGACCCTGCTTGCGCCAGTTGAGGTGGCCGACGATCTCGCGACCGATGCGCATCGCGTCCGGCTCGTCGATCGCGAGGTAGTCGGCGAGCCCGCTGACCCGTGCGTGCATCTCGGCGCCACCGAGCGACTCCTCGTCGGCGTCCTCGTTGATCGCCATCTTCACCAACGGCGGCCCACCGAGGTAGACGCGAGCGGCGTCCTTCTGCAGCACGACGTAGTCGCTCATCCCCGGCACATAGGCGCCGCCGGCGGTCGACGACCCGAACACCAGCGTGATCGTGGGGATGCCCTCGGCCGACAGTCTCGTGAGGTTCTTGAACGACGCGCCACCGGGAACGAAGATCTCGGCCTGCTTGGGGAGGTCGGCACCGGCGGACTCGGTCAGCGAGATCAGCGGCAACCGGTTGACCCGGGCGATCTCCATCGCGCGCAGGCCCTTGGCGACGCTGGTCGGCCCCTGAGCGCCGCCCTTCACCGTGGGGTCGTTGGCGCTGATCACGCACTCGACGCCGCGCACGGTGCCGACCCCGGTGACCATGCCGCCGCCGAGCGGGTCGTCGGTGCCCCAGCCGGCCAGTGGCGAGAGCTCGAGGAAGGCCGACCCGCGGTCGACCAGCAGCCCGACGCGCTCGCGCGGCAGGAGCTTGCCGCGGCCGCGCAGCTTGGCCACCGAGCGCGCGTCCTTGGCGACGTCGCCCGAGCCACCGCCGCGCACGACCGAGGACGCGAGCCCCTCAAGCTCATCGAGGGCGCCGAGCATGGCCGCGCGGTTCTCGGCGTACGCCGGTGAGCGCAGGTCGGCGCGGCTCACGATCCGTGCCACGTGACCACCTCCCAGCGACGACGAGAACCGCTCCACCCGTATCAAGTTGACGTTAGTGTCAACTTGATACGGGCGTCAAGAGGCAGCACCCGGCAGCTCCGGCTCGCTCCGGACCCCGGCCCGACCGGCGGGTCGGGTCACCGGCCGCAGGCCCGGAGGGCGAGGATCGGGTCGTGACCGAGGGGATGGCGTGGGGCCGCGCTCGCCGGGCCGCCCGTGAGGCGGCCGGCCCGCTGCCGGTCGTCGAGGTGAGCCTGGGCGTCGCGGTCGGCTCCGTGCTCGCCTCGCCACTGGTCGCGCGCACCGCCCTGCCCCCGTTCGACGCCTCCGCGATGGACGGGTGGGCGGTCGCGGGTCCGGGGCCCTGGGAGGTCATCGGCGATCTGCTCGCCGGTCAGGTGCTCGACCGGGTGCCCGACGGCAGGGCCGTCTCGGTGGCCACCGGGGCGGCGCTGCCCGCCGGTGTCGATGCCGTGCTCCGCCGCGAGCGGGGGCTCGTCCTCGACGGGGTCGGCGGCGGTCGGCTCTATGTCGGCGACTCCACCTCGGGGCAGACGGCCCCGCACCCCGGCTACGTCGAGCCGGGCGCCGACATCCGCCCACGCGGTCAGGAGTCCGGCGCCGGCGAGCTGCTGCTCGAGGCCGGCGGCATCGTGACACCCGTCGTGGCCGGCATGGCCGCGGCAGCGGGCTACGACTCGATCTCCGTGGTACGCCCGCCGGACGTCGCCGTCCTCGTGCTCGGCGACGAGCTGCTCGAGCGGGGGTCGGCGCGCGACGGCCGGGTCCGCGACGCCCTCGGCCCGATGCTGCCCGGCTGGATCGCGTGGGCCGGTGGGCGAGCCTTCCCCGCCAGCCACGTCCCCGACACCCTCGACGAGCTGCTCGCCGCCCTCGAGGACGCCAACGCCGACATCGTCGTGACGACCGGGTCGACCGCGGCCGGCCCCGCAGACCATCTGCACACCGCGTTGCGTCGCCTCGGCGCGCGCTGGGTGGTCGACGGCGTCGCCGTGCGACCGGGTCATCCGATGTGCCTCGCGACGCTGCCCGACGGGCGGCACGTGCTCGCGCTGCCCGGTAACCCGCTCGCGGCGGTGTCGGCGATCCTCACCCTCGGACTCCCGCTCATCGGCGCGATGCGTGGCGAGTCCGGAGCCGAGGAGTCCGGGGTCGAGGAGGCGATCCTCGAGGCCGAGGTCACGAGCCACCCCGACATGGTGCGGCTCGTCCCCGTCGTACGCCGGCGCGGCGACCTCGTCGCACGGGCGACGCCGACACTGCACAACGGGCCGGCGATGCTGCGAGGGCTGGCTCTCGCCGACGGCATGGCTGTCATCGCGCCCGGCGGCGGTGCGCTCGGGTCGGGCGTGCAGGTCCTCCCCCTGCCCTGAGTGCGGCACCTCGGTCCTGGTCGCGCTGATCGACCCGCCGACGGGCACCGGCGCCCGCGCGGCTCGGTAGCCTCGTCCCATGCGGGCGATCACGATCAGCGAGCCGGGCGGACCCGAGGTCCTCACCTGGAGCGAGGTGGACGACCCCGTCGCCGGTCCCGGCGAGGTGCTGGTGCGCGTCGCCGCGACGGCAGTCAATCGGGCAGACCTGTTGCAGCGACAGGGCTTCTACGACCCGCCACCGGGCTCGTCGCCGTACCTGGGGCTGGAGTGCAGCGGGACGGTCGTCGGCCTTGGCCCCCGGGCGGGTCACTGGTCGGTGGGAGACGAGTGCGTGGCGCTGCTCGCCGGTGGAGGGTACGCCGAGCTCGTGGCGGTGCCCGTCGGGCAGCTCATGGCGGTGCCCGACGGGGTCGACCTGGTGAGTGCTGCCGCGCTGCCCGAGGTCGCGTGCACGGTGTGGTCGAACGTCGTGCTCGACGCCGGGCTGCGGGCCGGCGAGACCCTGCTCGTGCACGGCGGTTCGAGCGGCATCGGCACGTTCGCGATCCAGGCGGCGCGAGCACTCGGTGCCCGCGTGGCGGTGACTGCGGGCACCCCGGAGAAGCTCGAGCGCTGCCGCGACCTCGGTGCCGAGATCCTCGTCAACTACCGCGAGTCGGACTTCGTCGCCGAGGTCCTCACGGCGACCGACGGGCACGGCGCCGACGTCGTGCTCGACAACATGGGGGCGAAGTACCTCGCGCGCAACGTCGAGGTGCTCGCCACAGGCGGGCGCCTGTGCGTGATCGGCATGCAGGGCGGCGTCAGCGGCGAGCTCGATCTCGCGCGGCTCATGGCGAGGCGGGCGTCGGTGCAGGCGACGTCGCTGCGGGCACGGCCGCTCGAGGACAAGGCGCGGATCTGCTCCGCGGTGATCGACCAGGTCTGGCCACTCGTGGCCTCAGGGGCGATCCGGCCCGTGGTCGACCGGGTCCTGCCGATGAGCGAGGCCGCCGAGGCGCACCGCGTCGTCGCCGCGAGCGAGCACGTCGGCAAGGTGCTGCTGAGGACCTGAGCCGTCGAGTGACGCGCGCTGCCGGCTGACGAGGTCGAGGGCAGCGCACGGTCACTCGATCGCGATCTCCCACGCGTCGATGACGCGGTGCGGGCGCATGCCGACGCTCTCGTAGAGGTGGTTGGCACCCGTCGGGCTCTCGCTGTCGACGCCGAGCTGGACCCCGAGCCGACCACGGTCCCGGTAGCGGACGAAGGCACGACGGAGCAGCAGCTTCGCCAGGCCGCGTCCGCGAAACTCGCGGAGCACGCTGAGCGAACGGATGTAGCCGTCGCCCGTCTCCGCGCGGCTCTCGTCGATGATGCAGACCGCCGCGGGTGCACCGCCGACGGTGAGCAGCCACCAGCCGTCGGGGTCGTTCCCCGCGCGGGCGGTGACGTAGTCGAGCCACTCCTCGTACGGGCGCTCGACGTGGTCCCAGTGATCGGCGAAGGCCGCCGACTCCGTCTCGAACAGCGTGCGGCGAACCGGCTCCGTGCACCCGTCGAGGATCGCGACCTCGTCCGGCAGTGGCGGCTCCGACGACGGGAGGCCGGCCGAGGTGAGATCGATGCGCATCCGCCAGAACCTGCGCACCCGAGTCAGGCCGTGGTGCTCGAACGCCGAGGCGAGCGCCACGTCCTGGGCGTAGCTTCCGCTGCGGAGCCTCCACGTCGTCGAGCCCGACGCGGCAGCTCGGTGCGCACGGGCGACCGCTCGACCGAAGTCGATGAACGCGCCCACCAGGTCGGGCCGCGGTGGGTCGACGTACACGTCGATCCAGGTGTTCCCACCCGTCGGGTCGCACTCGACCCACACGAACCCCACCAGGGTGTCGCCGTCGTGGACCATCGTGGTGGTGAGCCGGTCGGTGATCGGGCTGCGGAACATCTCCTCGACCTCGTCCCGCGTGGAGTCCTGCTCGCCGATCGTCACCGTCTCGCAGGCCCGGACCAGCGTGAGCACCGCGTCGAGGTCCGCGGGGTCGCCCACCGGCCCCGACCCGTCGTCCCGGTAGCGCGCCGGTCGAGCGGCGAGACCGTCGGGGAGCCGCAGGCGTACGCCGGTGTCCGTCATCTCACCAGGCTGCCGTCAGACGGACGACGCTGTCACCCGGGTTTCCCGCCCCGTCGACCGGGGCGGCACGACCCCTAGCCGAGCGGGTGCTCGTAGGCCTCCATGACCAGCACCTGCGACATGCCGACCTTCTCGTAGAGCGCCACGGCCCCGGTCGGGTTGGTGGCGTCGACGCCGAGCAGCGTCGCCTGCCGGCCGAGGGCGCGGTAGTGCACGAACGCGCGACGCAGCAACAGCTGCGCGAGACCGCGGCCGCGGAAGTCGCGGAGCACACCGAGCACCTGCACGTACCCCTCGTTCTGCTCCTTGCGCCGGTCACCGAGCAGGCAGATCGCGGCCGGGGTGCCGTCGACGGTCAGCAGCCACCAGTCGTCGGGGTGGAACGACGGTGACGCGGTCATGTGCTCCCACCACTCGTCATAGGGGTAGTCGGCCCAGCCCCAGTGCTCGCGGAAAGCCTCGCGATCGACCGCATGGACGATCCGACGGGCGTCCTCGTCGACCGCGCCGCCCACGATCTCGACACCGGGCGGCAGCTCGGGCAGCACCGCGGGGATCAGTGCCGAGGACGACTCGATCCTCATCCGGTAGAAGCGGCGCGCCGGGCGCATGCCGTTCTCGGTCATGACCTCGGCGTAGGACTCGTCGGCCAGGTAGGTGCCGGCGCGCGCCTTCCACGCCGACGAGCCGGCTTCCTTGCGGTGCTCCCGCGCCACCGCGAGACCGGCACGCAGCGCCTGCGTGCTCACATCGCGCGAGCCGGTCTGCGGCAGGGTGACGACCTCGATGTCGGTGGCCTGCGCGAACGGGTCCTTGTCGATCACGAGCAGGCCGACGGCGTCGTCACCGTCGAGCAGGAAGCACGAACGAGCCCGGTCGATCGAGGTCACCGCGAGCAACGCCGCGACGTCGTCGGCCGTGGTGTCGGGCTGCCCGAGCACGGCCTCCTCGAACGCGAGGAAGAGGCGGGTGGCCGTCTCCAGATCCTCGGCATCGACCACGCCGTCGACGTAGCTCAGCGGGCGGGTGCGCCGGTCGGTCGTCGTCCCTAGGTTGTCCACCCGAGCAGGATGCCGCGCTGGCCGGAGGTTGTCGCCGAGGTTTGCGCTCAGCGTGACGCCGGCAGTGCCGCGATGCGACGGGCGAGGTAGGGCGAGAACCAGCCGGCGTACGTCGCCTGGAGCTCCGGCTTGGTCCAGTCGAGACCGGTCACGACGCCACGACAGGAGGGTTCGGCGCACAGGCAGGTGAACTCGTCGTAGTCGCTCGAGTCGCACGTCGCGTAGTCGAACGTGAGCTCCTCGCCGACCTCGATGTCACGGCGCGCCACGAGGATGGTGGCGCCGACGAGGCCGCACGACGGCTCGCACGAGTGGTTGAGCATGTCGCCCGGCTCCGGCGTCTCGTCGGAGACCAGGTAGAGGTTCTCGTCGATCTGGATCGACCGTCCCTGCCGGTCGTGGCTGAAGGTGCCGAGAGTGTCGTGCGTGACGACCCAGCCCCCGAACCCGGCGACGGTCGTGCCCGCGGCGATGCTCTCGACGGCGAACGATCCCCAGCCCTTGGCACCGACGGGTCGGGCCTCCACGCCGGGGAACAGCCAGTTGTAGTCCACGTGTCGTCTCCCAACGATCGCGCAGCCCGGCCCGCAGGGTCCGGTGCTCTGACCTGGTCACGGTTGGTACGGCCGGCACATGTGCCGGCCGTACGTCGTGCGGGAGGTATTGGATCACGCCGGGGTGGACGGGGGCGAATCCCGTAATCCCGTGCGGCAGAACCTGAACGGCCGGTCAGGATCACCGGGTCCGCGGTCCGGCGTACGGGGAACTCGTGCCCGGCCGCACTCGGTGCTTGGATGACGCCATGACCGAGTCACCCGAGACGGACCGCACCGCCGACGAGCAGCGCATCGTCGTCGTCGGCCCGGACGGCGAGCCCATCGGTGTCGTGCCCGTTCCCGACGAGCCCGGAGCCGGGCCCGACGGGGCTTCGGTGGCCGACCTGGTGGAGCAGCCGGCCAAGGTCATGCGGATCGGCAGCATGGTCAAACAGCTGCTCGAGGAGGTGCGCAGCGCCCCGCTCGACGAAGCCTCGCGCACGCGGCTGCGTGACATCCACCGCCGGTCGATCGCCGAGCTGGAGCTGGGACTCGCACCCGAGCTGGTCGAGGAGCTCGAACGTCTCTCGCTCCCCTTCACCGACGACCGGGTGCCCTCCGACTCCGAGCTGCGGATCGCCCAGGCCCAGCTCGTCGGATGGCTCGAGGGGCTCTTCCACGGGATCCAGGCGGCCCTGTTCGCGCAGCAGATGGCAGCGCAGGCGCAGCTCGAGCAGATGCGTCGACGCGCCCTCGGTCCCGGACACGGCGATGCCCCGGGTGACAGCGGGGTCCCCGGCGTGCCCGGTCCTGGTGAGGACCGCAGCGGCCTCTACCTCTGAGCCGCCGCCGCTGGCCCGACACGCCTGGGCGACGAGAGGCCCGCGCGCCGTAGGCTCACCGCATGATCGACCTCAAGGTTCTTCGTGACGACCCGGCGCGGGTCCGTGCCTCTCAGCGCGCGCGCGGCGAGGACGAGTCGATCGTCGACCGGCTCCTCGACGCCGACGAGGTGCGCCGCAGCGCCGAGGCGTCCTACGGCTCGCTGCGCAACGAGCAGAAGGAGCTCGGCAAGGCGATCGGCCCGCTCCAGGGACAGCTCAAGAAGGCTGCCGAGAGCGATCGTGCCGCGCTCCAGGCTCAGGTGGACGCGCTCATGTCGGGCGCGTCGGACCTCGCCGACCGCGTGCGTGCGGCCGAGTCCGCGCGCGACGCCGCCGACGTCGAGGCCGCGGCGCTCGTCGCGTGTCTCTCGAACCTGATCGACCCGGCCGCCCCGGTCGGCGGCGAGGCCGACTACGCCGTCCTCGAGCACACCGGCACGCCGCGAGACTTCGGCGCCGAGGGCTTCGTGGCCCGCGACCACGTCGAGCTCGGCGAGCTGCTCGGCGCCATCGACATCGAACGTGGCGCGAAGGTGTCCGGCTCGCGGTTCTACTACCTCACCGGTGTCGGTGCGCTGCTCGAGCTCGCACTGATCAACCACGCGGTCGCGCTGGCGACGGGCAACGGCTTCATCCCGGTGATCCCGCCCGCGCTCGTCAAGCCGACGGCCATGGAGGGCACCGGTTTCCTGGGCCAGGCGGCCGAGAACGTCTACCGGCTCGAGGCCGACGACATGTATCTCGTGGGCACTGCGGAGGTGCCGCTCGCGGCGTACCACTCCGAGGAGATCCTCGACGCCGCGTCGCTGCCGCGCCGCTACGTCGGCTGGTCGCCCAGCTACCGCCGCGAGGCCGGATCGCATGGCAAGGACACCCGCGGGATCTGGCGCGTGCACTGGTTCGACAAGGTCGAGATGTTCTCCTACTGCCACCCGGACGACGCGGTCGCGGAGCACGCACGACTGCTCGCGTTCGAGCGCGAGTTCCTCGACTCGCTCGAGCTGCCGTACCGCGTCATCGACGTGGCCTCCGGCGATCTCGGGGCGAGCGCCGCACGCAAGTTCGACATCGAGGCGTGGATCCCGTCGTACGGCGACTACCGCGAGGTCACGTCCACGTCGAACTGCACGGAGTTCCAGGCACGGCGGCTCAAGGTGCGCATGCGCGACTCGGACGGCGTACGACCGCTCGCAACCCTCAACGGCACGCTGGTCGCCGTGACCCGAGTGATCGTGGCGCTGCTCGAGAACCACCAGCAGGCCGACGGGTCCGTGCGGGTGCCCGAGGCGCTGCGTCCTTACCTCGGCGGCCGAGAGCTCCTCACCCCGCTCTGATCACACGGCGGTTCCGCTGCGACGCCCCGGAGTCGACGCTTGGAGGTAGCGCCGTCACCACGGTCCCCCGGGCCCGCGGAGATCGGCAGACGCCGCCGCGATGCCGGCCAGGACAAAGCTCGCCAGATCTGCGGCGACGCGTTCGGGCTGCTCCCACAGGACGAGGTGGCCGACGCCTTCGTACTCCCGGAGAGTCGCGCCAGGGATCCTGCCGGCGAGGTACAGCTGCCCCGCTCGGGGGAGCAGGTCATCGTGGTCGCCCCAGATGATCAGTGTCGGAGCCGAGATCAACCCGGTCTCGATCGGCGGTGGCGACGTGACGAGGCCGGCGAGACTGCGCTTCCACACGCCGGCGGGAATCCGGGCGGACTCCTCGACCCGGTCGGCGAGGTACCAGTCGGGTACCTCCCCGGCGAGGGCGAACGAGCCGATGAACGCCCTGACCCACTCGGGGTCGACCGGATCGACGAGGCGTTCGACCTCGTCGGTGAACGGGGTCCGGCCGAGGAGGCTGTGGGGTGAGCCGATCAGGACAAGGCCCGACAGGCGCTCGGGCGCGCGTACGGCGACCTGCTGAGCGACGTACCCGCCGCTGGACGACCCCACCATCACGGCCTGCCCCAGCCCCAGGGCATCCAGGAACGCCGTGACGTCCGCGGCCAGCGACTCGACGTCGTACCCGGCGTCCGGCCGGTCCGAGGAACCGTGTCCGCGCTGGTCGAACGCCACCACGTCGAAGGAGGACGGCAGCAGCGGGACGAGTCGGTCGAAGCTGCGCAGCGACTCCCCCCAGGCGTGCAACAGCAGGACGACCGGACCTGCTCGGTCCCCGTGCCGCACGAACGACCGCGCGCCCCGCGCCGCGAGGTCGACCCGCTGGATGTCCCTGGCCCGGCTCACCGCTCGACGGTAGACCCGAGCCCCCTGACCCGTCGGCTGCGCCGACGGACGTGCTCGGCTACGGCCACCCTTCGGGTCGGAAGCTCCTGTCCACAGGGATGTTTCAGGTCTGGGTCGTTGTCGGTGGTGTTGTCTACTATTCCTACATGCGTTCGTATCCGGTCCTTCCCGCTCAGAGTCCGGCGTTCGTGCTGGCCGGGCTCACCAGTGAGCTGGTCGATGTGCTGGATCGGTTGCGGGCCGAGGCTGCGGCGGGCACGGTCACCGCGGTCCGCGGCCCGGCGCTGCTCGACCTGACCGAGACGCTGTGGGCGTGTGCGGAGTCCGCCACCGCGCTCGCCTCCCACGCGACCGCCGAGCTGCACGTGACCGGGGAGGTCCACACCGCCGGCTACGCCTCGACCTCCCAGTGGCTCCAACGCGTCGTCGGGCTCCCCGCCCGCGACGCCCGCGCCGCGCTGGCGCGGGCACGGTCCTTGCGGGCGGAGTACGCCGCGACGTGGGAGGCGTGGAACGCCGGGGAGATCACCGGCGCGGTCGCCCGTGACATCACGATGGGCATCACGGCGGCGTTCCGCGGCTATCCGACCTCGGTCCGCGACGAGCAGGCCCCGGTCGCCGAACGCGCCCTGCTCGACCTGGCGCGGCAGGGCAACGGACGTGACCTGGTCACCGCGATCGCCGCGCTGGGCGCGGTTGCGGACCCCGACGGGATGGACGCCTCCGCCATGGCCGCCTACGACGACCAGTCCCTGACCTGCTCCCCGGTCGGAGCGATGGTGACCCTGACCGCCTACCTCGACCGCCCGGCCCACGCCCTGGTCATCACCGCGCTCGACGCGATCGTGGAGGACTGGTACCGCACCGGGTCCCTCGACCAGGTCGACCAGCCCACGGCTTCCGACCCCACCGACCCCGACTCGGCCACCGACCCCAGCATCTTCGCCGACGCCGCCGACCGCGACGCCCGCACCCGCAGTCGGCGCCGCCCCCACCTCGACGCATTGGCGCTCGTCGAGCTGGCCCGACGCCAGGTCGAGGCCGGCCGCCTCGGGACCCGCCACGGCATCCGCCCGCACCTCACCCTGCTCGCCGACGTCGACCGCATCGCCGCCGGCCTGCCCGGCGAGCTCATCGTCCCCGGCCAGGCCGAGCCCACCCCCATCCCCGCGGCGACCGTCCGCCGGATCCTCTGCGACGCCGACCTCACCACCGTCGTCACCACTGCCGCACGCCACGAGCACCCCACCGCACCCGACACCACCGCGGCCGACACCACCGACTACCGGGCCACCCCCGACGGGGACGTGCTCCGCTCCGCGCACCTCGCCGACTGGCTCCGCGCCGAGGCTCGGACCGTCCTGTGGGTCGGACGCGCCGCCCGCACCGCACCACCGCGACTACGCCGCGCACTGGAACGCCGCGACCGGCACTGCGCGTTCCCCCGCTGCCACACCGACATCACCCGCTGCCACGCCCACCACGTCCACGAATGGGAGCACGGCGGACGCACCGACCTCGACAACCTGGTCCTGCTCTGCCCCCGCCACCACCGATTCGTCCACGAAGGCCACTGGGCGCTCACCCCCACCACCAACGACCCCGGCACCCCCGACTACTGGCACTTCACCCCACCACCACCACGACGACATCGGCCCTGACCGCCCCACGACGGCGACCAGGGCGCACCCACCCCTCTCCCCGGTCTGAGAGTCCGGCGCTACCGGGTTCGATGTCGACGGCCAACGTCGTCCCGGCAAGGAGCTCCATCGCCGCCCGCCATTGACGGTTCCACCGGGCGTCACTACTTTCTGAGATGCGTACGCCAATGGGGGGGATTACCCGTTGGAGTCACCATGAAGAAGACCAGATTGCTGGCCGTGGCCGCAGTAACCGTCGCCCTCGCTGGGATCAGCCCAGCTTCCGCGTTCGCGGGAGAAGTACGGGGTAACGGAATCCCGATCACGATCCACGCGAACTCGATCTGCGCGTTCTCAGGACTCGAGGACCATCCCGTGGCCCCGGGCACGACGCAGAACTGGGGATCGATACCGAAGGCCGACCGGGACTTCCTGGTCAGCATCGGTGTCAGCCCCGCGACGGAGTGCAACGCTCACGCGAACCCGCTGAAGTGACTGGCTGATCCTGACCCAGGTTCAGGGCAGCCTCCCCGGTGCCGGGAAGCAGCTAGGCGCACCCGGCCCACCCTGTGGCGCTTGACGACGTCCTCGTCGTCGCCCCCCCGCGACGAGGACTCGTCATCCGAGGCGGCACCACCGCCTCAGTGACGGGGCGTTCGACGTCGTCGTCCTTCGGCGCACCGGCCCGGTCGACGCGGCAGACTCTCGACCATGAGTGACGATGCGACCCGCGACGTGCCCGACCTGCCCGACGTCCTGGTCGGGCCCAGGCTCGACCTGGTCCTCGTCAGCGTCGACCAGCTGCTCGCGCGTGCGGCGTCCGACGGACCCGTGCCGCTCGGCCACTCCGACGCTCACGATGTCTTGCACCCGGACCACTCCCCGCTGCGCTACCGCGTGCCGCAGGTGGTGGCCGACCCGTCGGTGAACCCCTGGCTGATCCGCCTCGCCGTGCTCCGCAGCACCGACGAGATCGTGGGTCTGGCGAACTTCCACGACCGCCCCGACCCGCTCGGCATGGTCGAGATCGGCTACCGGGTGCTGCCCGGCCACCGCCGCCAGGGCTACGCCACCGAGATGGCCAGAACCATGTGGACCACCGCCGCCACACACCCGGACGTGCGGGTGCTGCGCGCAGCCGTGAGCCCGGACAACGAGGCCTCGCTCGCCATCATCGAGGGGGCCGGCTTCGTGCACGTCGGCGAGCAGGACGACCCGGACGACGGTCCCGAGCTGATCTACGAGATCGCCGCGGTCGACTACCTCGGTTGATCGACGCCTGCTGGTCGGCGCCGCCGATCACAGCGAGCGCAGGAACACCTCGGCCGCGTCGGCCTGCTCGATCAGCTTGTGTGCGTGACGGCGTACGACGTCGGCGATCCCCTCGCCCACCGGGATGCGGAACGGCGCATCCGGTCGCACGACCGCTCCCACGATGGCGTCGATGCACGGCTGCGGGTCGGCGCTCTGCTCGGCGTGCCACGCGAGCCAGCCGTCGATCGTGCGCCAGCCCTCGGCATAGTCGCCGTCGGGGTCCTTGGCCGCGGCCTGCGGGCTCACCAGCGAGATCGGCGTCCGGAAAGGTCCCGGCTCGATCAGCACGACCCGCACCCCGAACGGGCGCACCTCCGCGCGCAGCGCCTCGCTCGCGCCCTCGAGCCCGAACTTCGAGGCGTTGTAGGCACCCATGAGGGCATCGCCGGCCTGACCGGAGACGCTGGAGACGTTGACGACCACACCGCGCGACGTCCGCAGCATCGGCAGGCACGCGCCCGTGAGCGCCATCGCCCCGACGAGGTTGACGTCGAGCTGGCGGCGAAGCTCGGCCGGCGCCAGCTCCTCCCACGGACCACCGAGCGCGAACCCCGCGTTGTTGACGAGCGCATCGAGCCCGCCCCACCGTTCACCCACAGCCACGCCGAGCTCGGCCATCGCGGCGTCGTCGGTGACGTCGGCGACGACCGTCTCGAACGGGAGTTCGTCGCCGAGCTCGGGCGCGAGGACCGTGCCGAGCACGTCCCAGCCGAGGACGGTGAGGCGTTCGGCGACGCCGCGTCCGAGTCCCGACGACGTGCCCGTGATGAGTGCGGATGGCATAGGGCGAGGCTAGTGAGCGTCGCCCCTCTCGGCACCGACGGTCGGGGTGCGCTGGCACCGGCACCGGACGTCTGCGACGCTCGCGCGGTGAGCACCGAGCCGGGCCCCGACCCGCATCCACCGACCGCCCGGCTGGCCCGCGCCGGCGCTGCCGACATCGCCGCCGACATCTCGGCCGGGCGTACGACGTCGGTCGCGGTGACCCGGGCGCTGCTCGGGCGCATCGCCGCGCTCAACGACGCCGGGCCCGAGCTGCGCGCCGTGCTCGCCGTGAGCGCCGACGCCCTCGACCAGGCCGCGCGTCTCGACGCGGAGCTCGCCGCCGGACGCAGCCGCGGCCCGCTGCACGGAGTGCCGGTCCTGGTGAAGGACAACATCGAAGCCGTCGGTCTTCCCGGCACGGCGGGATCCCAGGCGCTCGCCGGCCGCCCGGTCGAGCGCGACGCCCCCCTGGTCGCGGCATTGCGTGCCGCCGGCCTCGTCGTGCTCGGTGCCACGAACCTGTCCGAGTGGGCCAACATGCGCTCGCCGCACTCGGCCAGCGGCTGGTCGGGCGTGGCCGGGCTCACCGGCAACCCGTGGGCCCTCGACCGCTCCGCGGGCGGCTCGTCCTCCGGGTCGGGGTCGGCTCTGGCGGCGGGGCTGGCACCCCTGGCGATCGGCAGCGAGACCGATGGCTCGATCACCTGCCCGTCCTCGCTCAACGGCGTCGTCGGGCTCAAGCCGACGCTCGGTCTCGTCCCCACCCAGGGCGTCGTACCGCTCTCGAGCAGCCAGGATGCGGTCGGTCCCATGGCGCGCAGCGTGCGCGACGTCGCCCTGCTGCTCGACGCGCTCACCGGCTCGACGTCGTACTCGGCCGCCATCGGGACGGTCCCGCTGGCCGACGTCACGCTCGGCGTCGCCCGCGGCTGGCTCAGCCAGCATGCGGGCACCGACGAGCTGTTCGACGCGACCACAGCAGCACTCGCCGGAGACGGCGCGACCCTCGTCGAGTCGAGCGTCACGCCGCTCGCAGGGACGGGTGCCGACGAGCTCGTGGTGCTTCTCGGCGACCTCAAGGACGACCTCGACGCCTACCTCAGTGCGCGCCCCGGCGCCGGGCCCCGGTCGCTCGCCGATGTGGTGGCCTTCAACGTGGCCCACGCCGACGTCGAGCTCGCGCACTTCGGCCAGGAGTTCCTCGAGGCGGCCGTCGCTGCCGGTGGCCGCGCCAACGAGGAGTACGCCGCGGCACGTGCGCGCTGCCTCACCTGGGCGGTCGAGGAGAACCTGGCTCCGGCGTTCGACGCCGAGGGTGCTCCTGACGTGCTGGTGGCCCCGGCGTACGCCCCCGCCTGGAAGAGCGACCTGAGCGGCGGCGACCACTTCCTGGGCGGCGGGGTCGCGAGCGCGGCGCCGTCGATCGCCGGCTGGCCGGTGCTCTGCCTGCCGATGGGCCTGGTGCACGGCCTCCCGGTGGGCCTGGTCCTGATCGGGCGCCCGCACGCCGAGCAGAGGCTGCTCGCCGTGGGCCACGCGATCCAGGAGCGGCTCGCCCTCGTCCTCGCACCGTCGTGGACGCCGCCCACCCGCGGTTGAGTCAGCCGGTGACGGGATCGCGATCGCGAGCAAGGTGGGACGCCGCGACCTCGGCGGCGATCCCGTGCCCGTCGGAGCTGCCGGTGACCGCGGCGAGGAAGTCGTCGCGCTCGATCCGCAGCAGCCGGCACGGTTCGAGCGCCGCAACGGTGGCCGTGCGAGCGACGTCCTGCATCAGGGCGATCTCACCGAAGCTGTCGCCCGGGACGATCACATGCGGGCGCAGCACGCCATCGACCGCCACCGAGAGCCGGCCCGACTCCACGATGTAGAGCGCGTCGCCGTGCTCGCCCTGGCTGATCACCACCTGCCCGGCACCGGCCTCGACCCAGGCGGCGTTGTGCGACAGCCGCTCGAGCGCCGGCGGCAACATGGCCGCGAGGAAGGGCACCTCGCGCATCGCGGCAAGGACGTCGGGCCGGAAGACCGCCCGGGCATCAAGGCGCCGGATCGGGATCCAGGCGATCAATGCCACGATGACCACCGCGCCCCCGAGCGGCACGAAGGCACCTGCCGCGCCGACCCAGCTCACCAGCAACGGCGCCGCAAGGGTGCCGAGCGCCAGACCGAGGAGCAGCGCCGCCTCGTGCACCGCGAAGACCCGGGCCAGGACGCGGTCGTCGGTGCCGCGTTGGAGCAGGGTCTTGGCCGCCACCGCAGCGACGGCCTTGCCCAGCCCGGAGACGGCGAAGATCAGCGCTGCGGCAGGCAGCGTCACCACGTGCGCCATGACCATGATGGGCAGTCCGACGGCGCCGAGTCCGAGCACGACCGTGACGACGAGACGGGCCCGGAAGGCGATCCCGGCGGCCAGGGCCGCTCCGAGCAGAACACCGACCCCCACGGCACCCGCCAGAAGTCCCACGGTCGAGTCGCCGGCGTCGAGCACCTCGTCGGTGAAGGCGATCGCCAGGATGTCGAGCGCTCCGACCACCACGAAGCTCATCATGACGACGAGGAGGAGAGCGAGCAGGCCGGCATCGCGCGCGACCACCCGGACACCGTCGGCCGCCGCACGCACCACCCGCTCACCCGGCGGAGCCGCGGCCACCGGGAGCCCCAGCCCGGTCGTGAGGGCCGCTGCAGCCAGCATCAGGACCGCGCAGCCCGCCAGCGCAGCCCATGTCCCGCTCACCTGAGCCAGGACGCCGGCGAGCACCGGGCCCACGAACGCGCCCACGCCGACGAGCACCTCCGTGACGGAGTTGGCCGACACCAGCGACATCGGGGTCGGGGCCAGCTGGGGGAGGCTGGCGTAGTGGATGGGTCGCGCCACCGACAGGGCTGTGTTGGCGAGCGAGGAGGCAGCCACGACGCAGGCGAGCGGCGCGTCGAACCACAGCAGGGCCGCGGCCAGGCCGAAGGCGACCGCCATCACCAGGTAGGTGCCGCACAACGCCGTCCCGCGGGGCAGCCGGTCACCCACGATCCCGAGGGCCGGGGCGATCAGGACGGCGACGAGCAGCTGGACGATTCCCACGACGCCCGCCAGTCGCGCGCCACCCTCGGCGAAGGCGACGAGCAGGATGGCGATCCACGCGCCCGACTCGACGACGGCGAACAGCGAGTAGGCGGCGAGCGTCCGCGTCAGCCGGCGATCGCGGCGCACCGGGCTCACGCGCTCACTCCCCTCGGCGTCCGAGCCTCGGGCTCTGACACGGTCGGCGCAGGCTAACAGGGATGATCCGGCCCCGGGTCAGGTCGGCGGCAGGTCGCGCTCGAGCTCCGGGTACGCCTCGGCGACGCGGTCGGCGACGACCCGGCCGTCCGGGCTGCCGGTGATCGCAGCGAGGAAGTCGTCGCGCTCGAC